>CATPCN010000628.1 GCA_955652855.1 uncultured Chthoniobacterales bacterium
CCGTTGCTCGCGGCCGCTTCCAAGAGCGGCGCGATTTCCGGCAAATTGTTCTCGAGAATTAATTCGCAATATCGTTCGCGGTCGGCCACTGGCGCGGATTTCAGCAGCACGAGCATCGGCAGTGTGAGCTTGCCTTTGCGCAGATCGGTTCCGAGCGTTTTGCCGGTGACAGTTTCGTCGCCGGCAAGATCGAGACAGTCATCGTAAATCTGATAAGCCGTGCCGAATTTCATTCCGAATTCGCGCAGCGACCGCACTGCTTTTGCTTCTGCGCCGCTGATCGTTGCGCCGAGTTCTGCGGCTGCCGCAAAAAGCGAGCCGGTCTTCATTTCAATGATTCGCAAATAATCTTCGATGCCAAGATGCAGATCGAAACGCCGCTGCGTTTGAATCATTTCGCCGGAACAAACTTCGCGCGCGGCCCGCGCGATTGCGCGGCTGATCTCCGCGTTATCGAAATCCGCCGACAAGTTGAGCGCGTGCGCGAAAAGGCAATCGCCCAGCAGCACGCTGAGCGAATTTCCCCAGCGCGCGTTCACTGTCGGCTGCGCGCGTCGGCGTTCCGCTTCGTCCATGATGTCGTCGTGCACGAGCGTGGCCAAATGAATCAACTCGACGATCACTGCAAGATCGACATGCGCCGAGTTGATCGGGCCGGTCGCGCCGCCGCTCAGTAACGCTACCAGCGGACGCAATCGTTTCCCGCGACCGCCGATTGCGTAAGTGACATAACCTTCGATCGCCGGATCAAATGCGTTCGCTTGTTCGGTGATGCGCGCGTCGACTTCGTCGAGATGAGGCTGTACGACCTGCGCCACTCGCGCGAGCGGCCCGAGAACTGGTGCAGGGGACGTAGTGCCAGTCCGGTCCGCCGATCGGACGGACACGTCCGGTGGCGAGCTCGGACCAGAGTGTGCGAAAACTTTCACAAGCGCAGAATAGAAGGAGACGGCCTGCGATGTCAAAGCCGCACGACGGTGCAGCCGAATTTTCCGTCGCGTCGAGGGAAATTTAGCGTCGCCGCAGCCATTCGACGGTGCCGTACTTGCGGTCGGCGATCATTTGCGCCCGTTGAATTGTTGCCGCGTCAAGCGCCTGGCGGTGAACCGAATTGCCGAGTGCTCCGGCCAGTTGATCCGTAAAACGATCCGGCAAAGCATCATGCTGGATGCTGCCCTGATGAAGAATGCCAACACGTGTGCGCCGCTGCGCCGCGCCGGCCACTTTCCGGCCCGCAATCAAAACATCTCCGCGAACCGGCTTTGCAAAACATTCGTGTGAATTGTTGGCCGAATTTGATTTTGCGAGCGTCGGTGTTGCGCCATTCACGTTCAGCACTGTTCGAATGACCTCGTGGAGCGCCAAATAAATTTCGGCCGAAGAGCGCGCGAAGAGTGGCTGCTCGGCCGGAATGATTAAGGAATAAGTAAGATCGCCTCCGTGAAGAACTGTGCCGCCCCCGGTCCAACGCCGGACGATTTCGCGTTCCGATTCATGCGGCGCAACATCAACATAGCGACCGAAATAACCGAATGACAGCGAAGGACGGTGCCAGCGATAAAAACGAATCGTCGGTACGGTGACCGATTCGAGTAACGCTTCGTCCAGCGCCATGTTCAGCGCAGCCGGGCGCGGCTCGTCATCGTGGTAGACTCCAAGCGTTGCGAAGGTGCTCTCTGTCATTCCGAGCGGAGTCGAGGAATCCCGCTGACTGTCCTCGCGGCTTGCAACCCGGGATGTCTCGACTCTGCTCGACATGACTTGTTAAGTGCCGAGCTCTTCCAAAATCTTTGCGACGGCTTCGCGCGGATCGCGATGGCCGGTGATCGGTCGCCCGATCACGAGATAATCGGCACCGCTTTGCAAAGCTTCGCGCGGCGTCATGAAACGTTTTTGATCGCCCGGCTCCGACCAACTCGGCCGAATGCCCGGCGTAATAATTTTCATGTCATCACCGAGCCCGCTGCGAAGCATTCGCAGCTCGTGCGGACTCGCGACGATGCCATTGATTCCTGCGGCCGTGCCCAGTTTCGCGAGTCGTAAAACATGATTGTCGATCTTGTCGTCGATTCCCACTTCGCGAAGCGTCTCTTCCGTCGCGCTCGTCAGCAGCGTGACGCCCAAGATCGACATGTTATTTTCTCGCGCCGCCACCGCCGCGCGAATCATTTCCGCGCCGCCGCTCAGATGGATCGTCAGCATTTTCACGCCCAGCTCCTCGGCGGATTTCACAGCGCCCGCCACTGTGTTCGGAATGTCGTGCAGCTTTAGATCGAGAAAAACTTTTGCGCCGGAAGCGACAACTGCGCGCACAACTTCTGGTCCGGCTGCGCTGAAAAGCTGGAGTCCGATTTTGAAGAATGAAACTTCGCCCGACAATTTCTCAACCAGCGCGAGCGCCTCCGATTGCATCGGCACATCGAGCGCAACGATCAAACGATCGCGCGGCGCGATTTCATTCGTTTTCATACTGTAATTCTTCGCGATTTAGTGGAGAGATTAAAATGTATGCAGGTTTATGCTCCGGCGAAGATCAATCTTTCTCTCGAAATCCGCGAGCGCCGTCCCGATGGCTTTCACGAAATCGAGACGCTGATCGCACCGATCTCGCTGCGTGACGAAATCAAGATCGACAAGAACGAGGGAGGGCAGGGGATCAGTTTTCGTTGTGACGACGCCTCGGTCCCGCACGGCGAAGACAATCTGGTCGTTCGCGCCGCGAATCTTTTTTTTAAAACAACGAAGCTGAGCGCCGCGCTTCCAATCGAGCTGCGAAAGAAAATTCCGCACGCCGCCGGCCTGGGTGGCGGCAGCAGCGATGCCGCAGCGACACTGCTCGCGCTCAACCAACTCTTCGAAGCAAAACTTTCGCGTGAAGTGTTGGCCAAACTTGGATCGAAGATCGGATC
>CATPCN010000629.1 GCA_955652855.1 uncultured Chthoniobacterales bacterium
CATCGTTACCGTGCCGGTGGTCTTCGCGAAAATTTGTGTCGATCAACTCGGCTACAATCCATTCCTGGCCGCGCCGGGCGAGGTGCTCGTTTACGAATGGAAAAATGACGGCTTCTCGTGGTCGTCGTTGAAGCGCGCCTTCAGTTGGAATCATTATCGCGACAAAATCGTCCCGGCATTGCTCGCGACGTGGGCGGTATGGGCGCCGCTCATGACCATTATTTATTCGCTGCCGTATCCGCTTCAATTTCCACTATTCAGTCTGGCCCTCACATTTTGGGTCTTGCTTCTGACCTACATGACCAACCGCTTCGCCGGAAAAATCGAAGCCGACGCGCCGCTGGCGCTTTCGGTTGCGGCAGAAGATCGTCCGCAGATTACGGAACCCTAATTCCCTCGCAGATTTTAAGGTTCTTCGCTGAAAATCTGCGTAAATCTGCGAAATCTGCGGATGATTTAAGCTTTGGGGAAATGTAACAGCGCTTCGCGAACGCCGGCACCGTGTTCGCACGTTGCGACATAACCGCCGGCGTTCCGCACCGCCTCTTTCACTTCGTCAATGGCGTTTGCCGGGCAAGCGGGAAACTGAGCATAACGTCCGTCCAACATCGAGATGTCGTTGTGATGATCGCCGGCGGCAAAAATGTTTTCGCGCGGAATGTCGATCAAACGGGAGAGCTCAGCGAGCGCGGCACCTTTGTGATAATCCGCGTGACAAAAGCGCAAGTAAACGGTGTTGCGCTGATAATTAAATTTCGGCTGCCTGGTTCGCGCTTCATCGATGAACTGCGTGACGCGCTCCATTTCTTCTTCGCTCGCCGCGATCAATCCGGCTGGACCTTCCGGTTCGTAAATAACGCGCGCTTTCGTTTTTTGATTCACGAAATCGATTACTTCAGCCAAGACGGATTGCGACGCAGAGAAAAGCTCGCGATGATCGCGCGCGCACCGGTCATTCCAATCACCGTAAGCTTCCCACGCGCCACCGTTTTCACCCGGACGAAAAATGTCGCGCTCACTCGTGAGAATGAAGTCGGGCCGCATCGGAAATTCGAAATCGGTGAGACCAGATTCCAAAAGATCGACCGAACGGCCGGTGTTAATGGCCCAGATCGCGCCCGCATTTTGCAATTCGCGGATCAGCTCCATGCATTGTCGATCTAACGCGGGCTCGCTCACGCGTGAGACAATCGTGCCGTCGAAGTCGGTGCTGAGCAGTCGAATGTCCATGTCGATCTTACGATTGATTCGATTACGAGCAGGAGCAAGAGTAAGAGACCAAATGAAATCGGCCTACGAACTGGCGATGGAACGGCTCGAGAAATCTGCGCCGAGCGTCACGCTAACCGATACGCAGAAGAAACAAATCGCAGAAATCGATTCAAGTTTTCGCGCAAAGATCGCAGAGAAGGAACTTTTTTTGAAGGACGAGATCCGCAAGGCGATGATCGGCAATCTTGAGGGGGCGGAATCTCTTGAGAAGCAACTCTCGACCGAGATTCGCCGCTTGCAGGAAGATTGCGAAGCGAAGAAGGAAAAACTGCGTGCGACTTTTTCGAAATAGAAGTGCGGCGCGAATCAGCGCGCTTTGTTTGATCGCGTTATTGTCGATCCTAAGTCGCGCAAACGCAGTCGCGACTTTCGATTCCGCAGCCAAGGCGACGAACGAGCTCGGGCTCGATCTTTATCGCAAAGTTTCCGCGGGCGAGGGGAACCTTTGTCTTTCGCCCTACTCGATCGAGTGCGCATTAGCGATGACGTACGGCGGCGCCGATGGCGAAACGCGCACGGAGATGGCGCGCATTCTTCATTTTCCAAAAGACGACGACACGATTCACGCTTCGTTTGCGGCGCTCGATAAATCGCTGGAAGAAATGGCCGCAAAGACTGAGGGGACAGTGCAACAATCAAAGAAATTCGGCGGATCGAGCGAACCGATTACTTTGGCGATCGCCGATCGTCTCTTCGCGCAGAAGGATTATCAATTTCGCGCGGCTTTTCTCGCGCTTGTGCAAGAAAAGTATCGCGCGCCGCTAGAGCAAGTTGATTTCGTTCGGCACGCGGATGTCGCGACGCGCCGAATCAACGATTGGGTGGCGGAGCAAACTCACCAACGAATTCGCGATCTAATTCCGCAAGGAGCTCTCGATGCATCGATTCGCCTCGTGCTTGCAAACGCGATCTATTTGAAAGCGCCATGGGCAAAAGAATTTTCCGAGCACGCAACGGAGTCGAAGCCATTTCACGTTCGCGGAGCTGCGCCTTTAACGGTGCCGATGATGAACGGTGTGCAAGAATTCGGTTATGCGAAGCGCGACGGCTTTGTTGCGGTCGCGATTCCGTACATCGGCGAGGAACTGCAATTTCTAGTCTTGTTGCCGGACAAGATCGACGGTCTGCGCAATCTGGAATCGAAGTTGAGCGCAGAGACATTGGCCGGGTGCGCGAAGCTTCCGGCGACTGATGTCGATCTTCATTTGCCGAAGTTCAAATTGGAGCCGCCAACGGTGAAGTTATCGCAACAACTCCAGGATCTCGGAATGAAAACCGCGTTCAACATTCCTCGCGGGAGCGCAAATTTCGATCGGATGGCGCCGCGCAAACCGGATGATTATCTCGCGATCTCAGAAGTTTTTCACAAGACTTTCATCGCCGTGGATGAAAAAGGAACCGAAGCCGCAGCGGCAACGGCCGTTGCCATGGCGGCCGCTACCGCAATGCGCCAAAAACCGCAGCCGATCGAAGTGAATGTCGATCGTCCGTTTATTTATGCGATCCAACATGTGCCGAGCGGCGCATGTTTATTCATCGGCCGCGTGACTGATCCGCGTTAGATCGACAATTTTTTATTGTCGATCTTACGAAACGGCTTCGGTCGTTTCGCCGACTGGTTTGCCGCCGCGCGGCGGCAAATTCGGATCGAGAAAGCCGAGCATGTGCGCGTGATTGATGACACGCACTCCTTCTGCTTTTTGCACGTCGGCGATCTGCTGATGGAACGTTTCCATTTTCGTCCAGTGCACTTTCGGACGGAAATGATGTTCGGCGTGATAGCCGTTGTAGAAGAAAAGCCAGTTGTAGATTTTGCCGTAGCTGCTCACGCCCCAGGCGATCGGTTTGTCGGGATTTCCGCCATAATGCCGGAAGTAGCCGTTGAGGTAGCTGAAGCAGTGGCCGAGATAGAAGAACGGCAGGAAGTAAAAGATGATGTAGCGCCAGTAAAAGAGAAACATCACGAAGAGCACGGTCGCGAACGCCGCCAGCTCGATGTTTCCACACATGACCTCGCGGCCGCCGCGCTTGCGCAGTTCTTTCCGAATCGCCGCGGGATTATCGCGAAAGAAACTCAGGAACACATAGCCCCAGGGATTTTCCGCTTCGCCATCATGACCGTGTTTGTAAATCGAAATCCAGTCGATCGTCTCGCCCATCTCATCAGGCCGATCGGCATTCCCCTTGTGATGCTGCATGTGCACGACGTCGTAGTAAGTCTGCGAAAAACAGCAGGCGACTGACTCGACGATTCCAAAAATGCGATTGAGAAGTTCGGAGCGAAAGAAAGGGTTGTGAATGAAGTTGTGCGAAACGCCGTTGATGTTCGCGTTAACCATCAGCGCGTAAACGAATCCGAGGATCAGCATGATCCAGAGCGGCGTGTGCGGATAGAGAAAAAAGAGTCCCACGAAGTAGGTGAGATGGAACAAACCGGCCAGCGTCGGGACAGTGTCCCAGCGCGTGTGCGCGAACAATTTTGAATTGGTCGTTGGGCGTTCGATGCGAATGGCTTCGTCGTTCATGGAGCAGAAAGGGTTCGGGGGAGAAAAGTATTCGCGCAAGAAGCGCCTTTTGGCAAGTTTAGAGCGAATCTGCCATTGCCAATGACGCTCACGCGCATCTAAGTTAACCGCCCGATGTTCGCGCTTCAACCCGAGATGAAGATCTTCAGCGGCTCCGCTAACCGCGAGCTCGCTCAACGCATCTGCGATTACCTCAAGGTTCCGCTCGGCCAGGCGACGATCAGTTCGTTTCCCGACAGCGAGACCTATGTACGGATCGAGGAAAACATTCGCGGCCGCGATGTCTTCATCATTCAACCGACTTGTCCGCCGACCAATCAGCATCTCATGGAGCTGCTCATCATGGTGGACGCGGCGCGGCGCGCGAGCGCCGATCGCATCACGGCGGTCATTCCATTTTTTGGGTATGCGCGTCAGGATCGAAAAGATCAGCCGCGTGTTCCGATCACGGCAAAATTGGTGGCAAACCTCCTGCACGCCGCCGGGGTGAGCCGCGTTCTGACTATGGATCTGCACGCGCAGCAAGTGCAGGGCTTTTTCGATATCCCAGTGGACCATCTTTATTCCATGCCGGTATTGATAAAATATCTCCGGCCCAAACTGACGCAAAAAACGGCCGTGGTTTCGCCTGATGTCGGCGGATTAAAAATGGCGTCGGCTTACGCGCAGGCGCTCGGCGCAAGTCTCGCTATCGTGGCAAAGCAACGCAAAAGCGCCACCGACACGGAAGCGCTTTACGTGATCGGCGACGTTGATGACTGCGATGTGCTCCTGGTCGACGATCTGACCGAGACGGCCGGTACGCTTACCTCGGCGGCTTCGGTTCTCAAAAAGAAGGGCGCGCGAAAAATTTACGCCGGCGTGTCGCACGCGGTCCTGGTCGATATCGCCATTCCGCGGTTGCAAAAATCTGAGATCGAGGAATTAGTAACGACGAACAGCACGCCCGTGCGCACGGTGGATGGATTTAAGACCACGGTGCTTTGCGTCTCCGAGCTTCTCGGCGAAGGCATGAAACGGATTCATAACGACGAATCGGTTTCGTCGCTGTTCAAGATCGACAACGGAAAAAATGGCTAAGCAAGTAAAACTCACAGTGGAACGGCGAACCGAAACCGGTCGCGCGGCCGTGCGAAAATTAAAAGCGCGCGGCGTCGTGCCGGCGATCATTTACGGGGCAAAGGACAAACCGGAACCGCTGCAGGTTTCGCGGCGCGATATCAACGCCATGCTCAGTCATGCTTCCGGCGAAAACATTCTCGTCGAACTGGAAATCGCTGGAGAAAAGAAAAACCGGCTCGCGCTCGTGCAAGAGGTGCAGCATTCGCCCGTGGCCGGTGACGTTCTCCATGTCGATTTTCATATCGTGTCGATGGACGAAAAAATTCAGGCGGATGTGCCGATCGAGTCGACCGGCATGGCCAATGGTGTGAAAAACTTCGGCGGATTGCTCGAGCAAAACTTGCGTTCGCTCGCGATCGAATGTCTCCCGCGCGACTTGCCCGATCGCATCACGGTGGATGTTTCCGAGCTCAATATTGGCGACTCCATTCACGTGCGTCAGCTTCAATTGCCGTCCGGCGTTACGACAAGAATTTCTCCAGATCTGACCGCATTTTCGGTTCTCGCTCCGACAGTGGAAGAAGAACCGGTGGCCGAAGTTACGGCGGAAGGCGCGGCGGCTGGCCCAGAAGTCATCCGCGAGAAGAAGGAAGAACCTGAAGGCGCAACTCCCGCTGCGGGAGGAAAAGGCACACAAGCGGCCGGCGGAAAAGGCGTTTCCGCTGCCGGCGCGAAAGGCGCTCCTGCGCCCAAGGAAAAAGAAGGAAAGAAGTAAATCCATTTTGGATTTTAGATTTTGGATTTAGCGGATGTGGAAGAACAAATTCCACCGATTCGCTTGATTGCCGGCTTGGGAAATCCTGGAGCCGAATACGCCGCCACGCGTCACAACATCGGCTTCATGATTGTCGATCATTTCGCGGCACAGTTTAGATCGACATGGGAAAGATCGACAAAGTGGGAAGCGCTCACGGCGAAATGCGGCGAGGTGCTTTTAGCAAAGCCGTTGAGCTTCATGAATCGCAGCGGCCATCCGCTTTTCGCCATTGCTCAATTTTACAAGATTGCGGCCGAAGAAATTCTCGTCGTGCTTGATGACTTCGCGTTGCCGCTCGGCCGGCTGCGTTTGCGACTGGAAGGCGGCACCGGCGGTCACAACGGACTCGAATCGATCATCGTGCAATTTGGAACCGATCAGATCCCCCGGCTTCGCATCGGCATCGAC
>CATPCN010000630.1 GCA_955652855.1 uncultured Chthoniobacterales bacterium
TACTTGTAGGCAGCGAGCGAATCTGCCTTCCCCGAAACGCTCGTTGTCTCGAAGCCTCAAACCATCCAACTCTCGCAGTCGCGAACTCTCGAATCCCGCTTCTCTTCATCTCTCACTGTCTGGAATTCTCGGGCGCTCCAAAGCTCAACATCGGCAAGTAGACATGTATACAACTCTCGTTCACGCACACTCTCCAATGCTCCAACCGGCCCTCTAGCCAAGTCTCAAAGCCTCAACCTCGCACAGGAGGAAATCAGCCATGTATACAGTTGCTCTCATCGCCCAGAAGGGCGGAACCGGCAAGACCACACTCGCCGTATCGCTCGCCGTCGCCGCGGGGCAGGTGGGGATGACATCGATCATCATCGATCTTGATCCCCAGGGCACCGCCTGCAACTGGAAGGACCGCCGGAAATCCGACGGCCCCGTCGTCATCGACGCCCAACCCGGACGGCTGGCTGCCGCCCTCGCGAAGGCCGAAGAGAACGGGGTGGACTTTGCCGTTATCGACACCCCCGCGCGCAATGAGCAGTCCGCCCTTGCCGCCGCGAAAGCCGCCGATCTTGTGCTGATCCCGTGCCGGCCACAGGCCTACGATCTTGAGACCATCCCGAACACCAAGGAGATACTCACCCTCGCCGGTAACAAGCCGGCGGTTGTGGTCCTCAACGCCGTTCCGGCCGTCGGCGATCGCCACGAACAGGCGCGCGAACTCCTCAACCGCCTGCAGATTCCGGTCTGCCCCTATACCCTCGGACACCGCGCCGTGTTCGGCGATGCGGGCGCCGTCGGGCAGGCCGCCCAGGAGTACGACCAGAAAGGGAAGGGGGCGGCGGAAATCCTACAAGTCTACAAGTATGTTTTGAGCACTCTCGTCCAACTGTCGAAAGACAAAAACAAACAGGAGCACCATGAGCAACAAAGCCAATCTGACCGAGCTGCTGGCTGAATCGGGCGGCAGCGCGCGCCACAAGAGCAATGTCATCCGGCAACCGGCAACGCCCGCCAACACGACGGCTCCGGCGCAGCAGGGCAGGGCGGGTACGAGCCCCATCACCGTGCATTTTCCTAAACAGGTGAGGGACCAGCTGAAAATTCTCGCCGTGCAGAAAAACAAGACACTGCACAGCCTCGTCGCGGAAGCTTTCAACGACCTGTTTGCCAAGTACGGCAAGCCCGAAATCGCCCCGGTAGAGACGGCGGCGACGGAGTAGGGGTCAATAGTCGCCCTGCGACTTCCTACCAATGGGCGCGCTGCCAGAGGATGATTGAAAGTACGGCTGCCAGCATGCGTTGATGCGACTCCTCCATGGCATCGAAATTGGCCTGGGCTCGATCACAAGCCGCCTGAATGCGCCCCGCTGCCGCCAGCAATAACTCGCCTTGGTCGATATCGTCGAAGCTTCCTTGCTGTAGTACAACGTCGTAATCTGCCCCGACCCATCGCTGGCCAACCTTTCGGATGGGCCATTTGAGTCGACCGTCCCGCACGAACTCTGCGAGCCGATCTTCGCTGTCGTGATAGCGCGCGGGCGGCTTGACTACAGCCAGCTCCCTGAGAAGCCCATTGAGCACCGGGGCAAAACTGTCCGCCTCTTCTTCATATGCTCCAGTCTCGGGGTCCCACGTCAATTCCCACGCGGGCCGGATGTGAGCCAATGGTCGCAGAACCAGATAGTCGAGCGAATCACTATCGTCAAAAAAACCTTTCATCGTCGAATGCCTTATTTTTATGCAAGCATCATCTCTCGTGGCATCGTTCACTGTATCTTCCTGGCGTACCATTCGCCAACCTGCTTAAGAGAGTCTTCTTTCAAAGGGCACTGCAGAAATCGAAGCGGGACCGAAGCCTTGCTCTGAGAAATAGCCTTGAACAGCGAGTGACTGGCTGAAATCCACCACCACAATCAGCTTCCCGCAACGGAAACGCGGTGAAAACACGCCGGTCTGAATCGGCAGCGCACGTGCATGCATCCGATACGTCGTGAGACTGGAGGGTGCCATGCTCAGCAACAAACCGCGCACGTTTTCGATCGCGCTGCCGGAGCCGAACGTCAGGTATCCGTGGACGATCGAGCCGCGCCCGAATTCGCAGGTCGCGAAGACGATCGAGATGTTCGCCACTAAAGTTGCCGAGCGCGTCGAGGAACGCATCCTCGACCGCCTTGAGCATCTTGTGCCACCGATGCAACCGATGCTCCTAAGCGTGAAAGATGCCGCGATTTATCTCGGCCGGACGGAGCAGGCCATTCAGCACCTGATTTTCTCGCACGAATTGCCGGTAGTGCGCGTCGGCCGCCGCGTCCATCTCGACCGCCGCGACCTCGACGCCTGGATCGAAAAGAACAAATATTAAACCTGATTCCGCGTTAGCTTTTTGGGTTACAATATCAGTAGTTTATGCCCCGAAAGACTGACGGTTCCGGCACCCTGTACCTGCGGGGTGACATCTGGTGGGTGAAAATCCGGGTCGATGGGCGCCCGGTTTACGAGTCCAGCAAATCCACAAAGAAGTCCGAAGCGATCAAGCTGCGCGACAAGATGCTCGCGAAGAAGTCGCGGGGCGAACTGTCTGGCGGCTCCGCCGACAAGGTTCTGATCGGCGAACTGCTCGATGATGTTCTCAAAAGCGATATCAAGGCCTCGACGCGCTACATCATGGGCAAGGTCATCGAAAAAAACATCCGTCCGTTTTTCGGCAAGATCCGGGCGCAGCGCCTGACCACCGACATGATGGACCGCTACCGGGAAAAGCGGAAAGGGGAGGGGCGGAGTGATTCGACCGCCAACCGCGAACTCTCCATCCTGCGCACGTCTTTCCACAACGCCCGCAAGCGAACACCGCCGAAGGTCCTGGTCGTGCCGTATTTCCCGATCGTCGCGGAAACCAATATTCGCAAGGGGTTCCTCACCGACGAGCAGTATGACAAACTGCTGGCGGAACTGCCCGATGAGTTGAAGCCGCTGTTCGTGACCGGCTACATCACCGGCCTGCGCCGGGGAGAGATCACATCCATCCAGTGGCCGCAGGTCGATTTCGAGGCCGGGCTGATAACACTCGGCAAGGGCGAAACCAAGAACGACGAGCCGCGCTCGGTTCCGATCCTCGACGGCGACATGCGCGACCTCCTGACCGCCGCGAAGAAGGAACGCGATACGAGGTGGCCCGAGTCGCCGTGGGTCTTTAGCCGCAACGGCGAACGCATTCTCGATTTCCGGTGGGCGTGGGATGAGGCCTGCAAGCGGGCGGGGGTCCCGGACCTGAATTTCCA
>CATPCN010000631.1 GCA_955652855.1 uncultured Chthoniobacterales bacterium
AGCGTGGGTCGCGGAAGCGCTTCACGCCAGCCTCAAAATTTATGCGCGCCGCTCCCGGGCTTCTCTGGTTGTGCTAAAAGACTTTCCCGCGAAATATCGCGACGCGCTCCGCAATTTTTCTTCGAACGGCTACACGCGCGTGCCGAGCATGCCGATGACGCGACTCGCGCTCAAGTACGCGAACTTCGACGAATATTTTAAGACGTTAGGCAAAGCCACGCGGAAAGATTTGCGCAGAAAATTCCGCAAAACCGAAAGCGCGGCGGCGATTGCGATGGAAGTGGTCAATGACATCACGCCGTATGTCGATGAGATCTATCCGCTCTACCTGCAAGTTCATGAACGGTCGCCGCTCAAATTCGAGCGACTGACGAAAGAATATTTTTGCAGTCTGGGCCAGCGCATGCCGGAACGGACGCGCTTTTTCATCTGGCGACAGAGCGGAAAAGTAATCGCGTTCAGTCTGTGCATGGTTTTTGACGGGACAATTTACGACGATTATCTCGGGCTCGACTACCGGGTCGCGCTCGATCTGCATCTTTATTTCTACACACTGCGCGACATCATCACGTGGGCGCTCGAGCAAGGTCTCGATTGTTATTGCAGCAGTCCGCTCAACTACAATCCGAAGCTGCATCTCGGCTGCGATCTTCTTCCCCTCGATCTTTATGTGATGCACACTGCTGCGCTCTTGAATCCGATCTTTCGTCGCGCGCTCAAGTTCCTCGAGCCGACACGGCACGATCCGGTCCTGCAGCGCTTTCCAAACGCCGATCAGCTGTAAGCTCGGTCGCCGCATCATTTTTTATGGTGCAGCTCGCGCCTAACCGACAGGATCGCGTCATCGCGCCACCGTTGAATTCTTTACCGCTCGCCCAGGGCAGCGTCGCCGTTTTCGCGCGCGCCGCGCAGGTCGATCCAGAAATCTGGCGTGCCGCTTTCGGCGATTCGCATAAAGATTTCGAATACTACCGGCTAATCGAAGAAACGATGATCAATCAGTTTGACTATCGTTATCTCGTTCTTCTCGATTCGCAGCAAAACCCGATCGCGCTTCAGCCGTTGATTTTGGTCGATCAAGATTTGGCCGCGTCGGCAAGATCGACAATAACGCGCGCAGTGAATGCACTTCGTTCGTTCTGGCCGCGCTTTTTGCGCAAACGAATGTTACTGGCCGGCTGTCTCGTCGGTGGCGGAAGGCTTGGCGTGATTGCTCCGAACAATCCGAAACAAGCGAACGCAATGCTGGCGGAGGCGCTGCTCGTCTATGCGCGCTCAGAAAAGATTTCGCTAGTCGCGCTCAAGGATTTTCCGGCCGAGCTGCGCGACGATTTGAAGCCAATGGTGGCCAACAATTACACACGTCTGGCCGGTTTCCCATCGCTTGTTCTCGATCTGAACTTCGCGTCGTTCGAGGAGTACATGCAAACGCGCCTAAGCAAGGTGACGCGAAAAGGTCTGCGCCGGAAATTGCGCAAGACCGAGCAAGTGTCGCCGCCCATTACGCTCGAGGTGCTCAATGATTGCAGCGCAGTGATCGATGAAATCTATCCACTTTATTTGCGCGTGGCAGAACGCAGTCCGGTTGAATTTGAGATCTTCACGCGGGAATATTTTCTGGAAGCGGGACGGCGCATGCCGGATCGACATCGTTATTTCATCTGGCGTCAGGCGGGCAAAGCGGTCGCCTTCAGTTTCTGCACGATCTGGAAAGATTCGATCTATGACAACGATATCGGACTGGACTACGACGTCGCGCACGAACTCAACTTATATTACGTCAGCTTTCGCGATTTGATCGAATGGGCGCTCGCGCATCGGCTCAAATATTATCATAGCGCGCCGTTCAATTACGATCCGAAGCTGCATCTGCGTCTTCAATTGGTTTATGTCGATCTTTACGTCCGGCACGCGTCGAAAATCATCAATGCGCTGATCAAGCGCGTCGCACCGTGGTTCGCGCCCGTGAAATCGGACCCGGTCCTGCGACGACATCTTGAGGAAGACGAACCGCCGATTACAAAACGCATTGTTAGATGGCTTGCCAGTCCCTGGCTGCAAATCGCGATCAACGCGCTGATCGTGACGGTCTCGGAGATTTTTCTGAAACTCGGCGCGAGAGAGACAGCGCACTTAACGCAACGATGGGCGTGGACCGGCATTAGTGGTTTGGCATCCGCCTGGACGTGGCTCGGCATCGTATTCGTTATCCTGAGCTTGCTCAGCTGGCTTTACGTCCTGCGACATGTCCCGCTCTCGATCGCCTTTCCGCTCTCCAACGTGGTTCACGTTCTGGTTCCGTTAAGTTGCTGGATTTTTTTAAGTGAACTGATTTCGACGCGGCGCTGGTGCGGCATCGCGCTCGTTCTCATCGGGCTTTTCATTGTGGCAAAGCCGTTCGCGCGTATCGAAGAAAAACTATGAAGGTTCTTCCGTTCGTCCTCATTTTTAGCGCGCTGATTACTTTTGTTGCCGGCCAGCTCTGGTTCAAACGCGCGATGGAAATGTCGCGGAGCGCCGGGTTCGGGCGAGGTTTCGCGAAATTTTTCGTGCCCGGAATCATTTCGATGACGGTGTCTTTTTTTCTCACTCTTGGATTGCTGCAACATTTCGACCTGAGCTATCTCTATCCGTTTCAAGGATTGAGCGTCATCATTGTGAGCGTAACGGCGTCGGTGTTGTTGAAGGAAAAATTGACGCTGCAACTAACTCTCGGCGCGCTTCTAATTAGCGCCGGGATCGTGCTCGTTTCATTGAGCTAGAGCAGGCCAAAGAGTTTGGAATGCACTGGTGTTGATCTTGCGAATGATGTCGGGCGCAGGGCGCGACAACTTCGGATGATCCATTTCCGATGCGAAGCGCTGCTTCCATCGCGCGTAGGCCGGTTCTGAAAATGCGCCGCAAATATCTCCGGCTACGAGGTTCGCCGCGTTGCGCAATTTTCCCAACGCCCAAACAAGATCGACAATCGTAAACCGGCCGCTCTCCCAATTTGTGATGGCGTCTTCGGCGCGAAGACAATCGAGATCGATCGTCACATAAACATTCGCGCGCGACAGACCCGCGACAAATTCCTCAAAACGGTCGCGCCAATTCTCGCGCAAGATCGCACCGCAGCGTTGTCGATCTTTTGCCGGGCGATCATCGGCCCACGGATGAACTTCGAGCCGTCCGTCGCGTTCTGCACGGCGATTTCCGAGGAGTTGACCCGGCCACCAGCACTCAAAATTTCCGCAGCCCCAAACGCTCAACTTTTTCACGTG
>CATPCN010000632.1 GCA_955652855.1 uncultured Chthoniobacterales bacterium
CAACGCTCTTGAAACGCTGATACAATAGTGCTCAAGTAGTGCTCAGGCTGAAAGCTGTAGCCGGAAGTCGTTGCAAAAAAAGGGTTGCGGGAGTAATTCAGTGGTAGAATGCCAGCTTCCCAAGCTGGACGTCGCGGGTTCGAACCCCGTCTCCCGCTCCAACTTTTTCAACGACTTGCACACACCGGCTTCACCCTGTGCTCCATTTGTGCTCTGATCACATCACCAGCAGGCTTTTTTCCAACTGATTAACTGCCACCAGCCTGTTTTCAACCGGAGACTGCGTATAGACGTTCTGGTTTACGTCGAGGCTATGGCCGAGCTGGTCGGCGACCAGCTTTCCATCCACACCCAGCGCCTTCATTAAGGTTGCGTGCGTCCGGCGCATCACCAGAAAATTGGCCCAGCCCAGGCCGACTTTCGCCAGCTTCGGCTGCATCGACCGCCGCCAGCAATTGTCTTTCGACAATGGCGTCATCCGCTCGGACGGGAAGACCCAGGCGTCGTCTCGACTTTCAATCGAGAACTCGCGCCAGACTTCGATCTCCCGCAGCAGCCCCTCGGACAGAGCCGCCTTACGAACCGACTGATCCGTTTTCGGCGTGTCGATTGTTCCGCGATACACCCGCTGCCGGATGTCCGCATACGTCGCCGTCAACCGGCCCCATTTCAACGCGAAGATTTCGCCTGGCCGCATTCCGGCCAGAACCGCGAGCTTCGCAATCAGCCGTTCGCGCTGTTCAAGAACGGCAAAATACGTTTGGACCTCCTTCATGGACATCACGCGGCGTTCAGGCTTCGCCGCATCTCTTGGCGTGAAGAGCAGGAGCGCGGGATTGCGCATAACATGACCTTCAGCCACGGCCATGTCGAAAACCTGTTTCACGTCCCAGCGCAGATGATCGACCACCGAGAACGAGAGACCGCCATTCGCTTTTTCGTCCAAGAGATCCTGAAGCTCGTCCCGCTTGAAGCTGGACAACTCACGATCTCCGAAACTGGCTACGAGATGGACTGAGACCCGATTCACGTTGTTTTCGCGCGTGCTTCGTTTCCACTTGCGACTGTAGTACGGAAAATAAACCTCGGTCACGAATTCACCAAACTTCCAGACTCGATTCTGGTCCTGCCTGGCCTTGACCTCGGATACAATCCGATTCACCGCCGCCCGAGCGTCCGACTTGGTCATGTCCTTCACCAAGCCGAGGCTCTTACTCTTGCGACCGCCATCGGCTTCGTACCACATGCCGATCCAGCGACCGCGCTGCTTTTTGATACTTCCGGACTGATACCGGCTCTTGCGCATGAAATCTCCTATGCGCGTTTACCGGCACCACGAACTGGCGATGCCGCTATCGTAGCACTCGAAGCCGCCTTTTCGTTGGTCTCAATCCATGCTTGCAGCGATCGACGGCGAACCAGCTTTCGCCGGCCCAGGGACACGGAAGGAATCGGCGGACATCCGGCCAAGCGACCCGCCACGGCATGGCTCACATGAGCCTTCGAGCAGTGCAGCACGGATGCTACCTCCGCCAGCGTCAACAAATCGAAATCTTGCAGATTCATCTTGCGACCTCAAACGAACATCCAACCGGCCCAGACTAGAGACGGTTCACTGCACCCACTCCCCGCCAACCTTCCGCGGAGCCTTCCCTTTCTTGAACCCCAACTTATCCGCCCAGTACGGCTCCCCTCGCGCTACGCGCTCACGCCCACACTGCTCAGCCAGTTCAATCGCCTTTCGGATGCTGATGCGCTTCTTTCGTTTTGGCTTTGGTTTTTGATCTTCCATGGAATCCTCATAAAAAAAGCCCCGCTCCCGCCCATGCGGGACTGACGGGGCCAAGCGTGGTTTACCTTGGAAGCTATTTCTTCGTGACGCTGACCACTCTGCCCGAAGAGTCCTTTTCCACGATGTAGGTTCCATCGACCCGCTCGTGGGTTTCTCTCGTCCCGTAACCGCAGCCGGGACGATCTTCCACCGAGGAGGCGTCGCTGGGATTCCAGTTGCGGCTCTTCAGTGTGTCGCTGTCGTCTTTGAACCAACTCATAACGTCTTTTCTCCTTTTCCTGAATTCAACTGCACCGGTTATGCAAAATCCACGTATCAAGGTCTTCCCTTAATAGATGGACCCTTCGACCCGCACGAATGACCGGCAATTCGTGATTGAAGATCAAGTGTTGAACGGCTCGCTCGGTACGCCCGATATATTGGGCGGCCTGCTTCACCGTCAGAACTTTCGGATTGATCCGAGCGCCGGACTTCCCGACCGCGCCAGCGCTTATGGCGTTCTGGATAATCACCAGAATTCGCGCGGCGATCCGCGCCGCCACTTCTGCGATAATTCTTTCATCCCACACAGCCCGCATCCTCCTCTTCTTCGAGGGCTTCCTTTTCAAGCTGGCGTTTGAGATCGACCCGGAACGCGTCGATCCCCATCGTCAGCAATGCCGCCACAAGTGCCGCGACAAACATCCATTCCACTTTCCAAAAGAGGACCAGCCATGCCACGCTGATCACCCGCCGCCATCGTTCCGTCCCGATGAACCAGCCGAGGATGAAGCTCGGAATGATCGGCGCGGCCATCCAGTCGTTCTGAGACACCCCCACAAGAAGAGAGCAGATCCCCGGAATGACATAAGTGAAGAGACTCGATCTCCGCACCAGAAAAATGTTCGCAAACGTCCAGCACCTGGCATTTCTGATCTTCATCACTCCCTCCATCACCACAACCCATTCGGCATCCAGAAATCGGCCCACTCATCGAACGGAACGATCTTCCACCAAGGCACCGAATCGACCCAGATCCGAGTCGTCGGAGCCTTGTCACGCCACATCGTGATAGGATCGGGCGGCCCTTTCAGCCCCGGTCCCTTTTGATGAAACTGCGTGACGAGATACGGTCGTTGATTGGCCTTGAAGCGTGCCACTCCCGGCAGGACGACAACCACGTCCACAATGTGGTCGTTGCTAGGGCCACCCATTCGCAAAGCGCGAAATTCTTCGGGCTTGAACCACCTCTCACGCATCGTTGACCAGTTCGAACTTTGATTGACCGTCTCCCCGCGTTCACCATTTTTCCCTTTGTTCGTGCCACCCCCCGACTTCCGGACATCGTGCTCACCGATCAGGCGCGACGCGGCCTCATTCGTTTCGTGGTCATCGTTGCAGCAGAAAAATTTGCACGCGTGATTCATCAGGTATTCGCCGACCAGGCTGTCGCCGTTGCCGCCTTCCGCACCGAGTTCGTTACGGATGCTGGAAATTCCCTGAGTTAGGAACAACGAGACGCAACGCGCTTCTCTGGCCGTCGATTGAAATCCGATGTCGGACCGGACGCTGAACGCGTGGCCGTCGTCGCATATGATCCAGCACGGAATCATGAGGTCGGGATCACCTGTCCAGGTGGCGAGCCTGCGATCCAGCTTTCTCTGAACGGCCAGCTTCATCAGGCAGCCGAGGATTTTGCTTTGCTTGTAGTACTGCTTGTACGGCAGGTTAACGATAAGGATCTTGCCGCGATCGACCACGTCATCAGGCGTGATCGTCGAAGGCTGGCCGCTAAGCATGTGAATGAGCGGATAACTGAGGAAGGCGTTGAGCACAGTTGTCGCGCACAACTGCACCGACGTACGGGTCTTGTCTGACCAGCGGGTGACTTCCTCCTCGAAGTACTGACGGGCGAGGTTGAGTTCAAAACGGCGGCTTGGCGGCGTGTTCTTTTTTGCCGCTTCGAGCGTTTCGAGGCTGTACCACTTCCTCGGTTCTTCGACGCATTGAGGCGATGTCGCCAATTGCTGGATGATCCGGAGCACCCGCTGAAGATCCACGCCGCCGTGAGCTTGCAAATCGACGAACGCAGCATGCCCGAAAAGAATGTCGCGGGAATCGTTCCAGAATGATTGCTCACCGCCTCCCGAACCTGAAGTTCGTTGCACACATCCGTAACCGGTGGTGATCACTTCGACGATTTCCGGGATGACGGCCTGTTCCGATCCGCCGTGTGCGCGGGCGACATATTCGGTCCAATTGAAAACGTTCTTGTCCGGGCTAAACTCCTCCACATCTTGCAGACGTCCAGTTGCCCGCGCAGCGTCATAGACCATCCTGACCGTCGTCGCTTTGGTCACCAAGACTACAGCCGAGTGGCCTGCGGCGAAGGCCGTTTCCATGCCATAGATCCCGACCGAATACGATTTGCCGCCACCGGACTGGCCCTTGCAGACTATTCCGCGGGTCGCCAGATCAAGGGTTACGACATCCCCCTCTCTCGACAAGCGCCACAGGGGAGTAGAGAGCGGATACTTTCTGCCCGTATCGGAAGATGCGGGCGTTGACGGAACTACCAGACCCATAAAAGACACCTCCTCGGCACGACCTCTGCCGATTGCTTGCCGCTATGGGTGTGCCACTCGGAGACGACGCCTTGCGAGGCTGTCTCCTGCCTGATACTCTACGAACAGACACAAAAAGGGTGGCAACACCCTCGAACCGTCTACCGGGGTGCTCCGTGCCTCAGAAACCCGAGAGCGCCCCTGTCATCAAAAGCTTCAAAACACCGTCTGCGCTTAACCTCTCATGCGCCGCCTTCTCCGACGCCGTCCGGTTCTCCACCATAACCACGGGGTTCGTGCGGCGACCTCGTAAACGTACCAACAACTCGCAAGGAAACGCCCCATCTCCGGTTCCCACTCCGTGACGTACCGGTCTCTGAGTGCCTCCGCGAAATCCGCGGCGTCGTCGAACTCTCCCCAAACCCCGGCGTAAAGGCAGTACTCCGCAAATTCGGGGTAGCGGGCTCCGGCGGGCCGATCGCGCAACTGCCGCTTGCGAAATTCCATCCCCACCGAAAAGAGGAAATCCCAAAACGCCCAGACAAACCAAATACAACCTGCCATCCATGCGAGAAACAGCAGCGTATAGTATTCGAGGCGCATTTGCCGATCCACACTGCGAGCCATCCGCGCATCAGCCATCCAGTCGCCGGGTGTTCCCCCCATAATTAACGCCTCAACCAACGGCGCTCGTTGCTCAAGCTGCCTCAGCCCCTGCCGCGCAGAAATGGCGAAGGGCGCAATCTTGCCCGCTTTCTCCAAGCGCGCGAGCTGCTCTCCACCAAGAGCGAGAGCCAGATGGAATCCGGAGCCAAAGACGACGAGCGCAGCGACGGCGATGAGCCCGAGCCTGACCGGCGCGAGCCAATTCGATACGCGCGCTTCCCTGAACTGTCTTCCTCTCATTCGCCCAACCTCAACACGACGAAAGTCACCTCGTCGAGAATCCAAATAACCCTTCCTGCATATCGTTGATAGCACGCATGGACTGCGCCAGCGCCTTGTGCCCATCATCCGTGATCTTGTAAAATTTTTTGGCCCGACCACCCTGCACGGGTGTAAACGGCGGAGCAATAATAGACCACGAAGCGCCGCGTGAGCGGCGATTGGTGGCGGTCGAAAAGTAGACCACCACACTTCAGTTCCAGAACATTACAGGGTAGTTGTGTTTGTGGGACACCAGGAGGTGTACAAG
>CATPCN010000633.1 GCA_955652855.1 uncultured Chthoniobacterales bacterium
CAACCCCGGGTTGGCCGATGAAGAAGTGAGCGCGCTATTTCTGGCGCATCGCACCGACATTGCGGGTCTCGAACGAACCAGACGCTTATTCAGCACCTTGAACCGTTACGCAAAACCGGTCAGCAAGATGGAGATCGTTGCGCTCGATGAGGATGATGTGGTGGCAATCCTCACTAGGCGGCTGGTTGAAGAATACCCATTGTTCAAAGAATACACGTCGATCAAACGCACAAAGGCAATGCCGTTAGCAGACCGGCAGAACCTCACGAGCATCGTTGCGTTGTACGACGCCATGGATCGCTACTTCGCGACAAAAACGCAGGATTGGAATGAGTTCCGCAAGATGCGTCCTTCCGATGATGACATCGACAAATTCTACAAGCGAGGACAGCTGTTTTGGGACGCGATGATCCGCAATTTCACCCCTCTTCGAGAGCTGGTGGACAGCACGCCCGAACAGCGAGTCGCCTCCCGCTACCGAAGCAAGGAAGGAGGGCATGTGTTGTTTCGGCCGGCGGGCCTTTTTCTGGTGGTCGCAGCCATCCGTATCCTCCGAGACCAAGGTAAGTCCTTAAAGGACATTGTGGAAGCGATCAGCTCCGTTCCCATGGTCTTGGGTGAGTACCCTTGGGCCGGACTGCTCTGGGATACGGCGAATAAACGGATGTTGGTTCGCGGCGAAAATCAGAAGGTGGCGCTGCGCATCCTGGTCCATGGAATTGGCGGCGACCTTTCCGTGTTTCGAACTACCCCCTCTGACCTTCGGCGCGAGTATGCGGGTCTCCTGAACCGGGAGATGAACGAGGTCAAATTGCGGAAATGGGCTCAACTTTAGTCGACCAGATCGACCTATCATCTATATGCCCCAGAAACCTGACTTGCGGTTCGGCGTCGAGTGGTTTGGCGAATCGTACGCCGGTTCGAGTTCGTCCAGCTCCGAACAAATACTGGCGCATGGTGCCTCGGCCACACGCGATCAGGAATCGCGATACGGCGCTTCGACTCGCTCCTCGATTCTGCTCCGGGCTCGATGCCAACCCAGTGCGTTCCGATTTGGATAGTCTGAGATCGATGAAGGAAGGCGCAGCGCGCGGCCCATCAAGTCTGCGTATTCGGTCTGTAAGAGAGTGTTGCTGACAATCAATGTATAGTCGGCCTCAACAGAAATGAGACCCAAATCGAATAGAGAGTGAAGATCGGCTCTGAGGAGGAGACCATTTGTAATGTGATTTGTCTGATCACCCAGGTAGGGATAGATGTGAGCCGCTTCCAAGACCTCCTCGCAATTGGAGCCGGACATAGCACAACGCTCACCGTACGCACGCAGAAGAGCTTCGCGGAATTTCTTCTGGCCGCGCCGCACAGCGATGGATGCCTGAATGCGCGAACGTCCGTCTTCTACCGTTGCGGGGTCGAACACTACGGAGCCTTCCAAAGCTTTCAAGGATATTTGAGTGCAGCTGCGGTCGCTGTCAATCAATGCTGTGCATTCTGGCGTTTCATCCTGCGCCAGCATGTCGTAAACTGCACTGCGTAGTGCTTCTCTTCCATGCACGGACGACACGAATTCCATCAAATCCGGGGCGACTCTTGCATCAGGCCCTACGGATTCAATTTTTTCCCTGGACCTCTCGTCGAGTGTGATCTCAGCGACCTGCGAGCCGTTCGTGAGTATCCAAATGTGGTCGCGATAACATAGGTGGAAATAGGGTAACCACCCTTGTCGGCTACCCTCCAAGTCGAATGATTGCAACAACCGGCGGAAATACTCATCGAAGTCTGTGAATCGGAAGGTACCTCCACTGATTTTCCCCGCATCCCAAATATTCAGAAATGCAAGCATGCCGGCTGGCTTGTAGTGCTTTTTTGACCGTAGCATTCGCGTCAAAATGTCGCGCCAGGCTTGCGGTAGTCCAGATTCGCTCAGAGTGTCGGGCATAATTCTAATCGCCGTAAGCAGTGTACCGCTACCGATCAATCGTTGGTGATTTCGATTGACTATGCCTCGAAGGCCCAAGAGTCACGAGAGCGTCATACTCACTGATGTGCGGGCTCAGTGGGCCTGGAATCCCCTTGGCCAAAGTCCAGGTCGACCGACGGGACGAATGCAGGTAACCCAAACGAGGGCCGATCAACCATTGGCAGTCTTCCCCCCTCGTCCCGCGCCCATCAGCCGCAGGGACGGCGGGTCGCGAATGGCGAGCCACAATTCCAGGGGACCAGCGTTCAGGGATTTCCCACTTGCAATGGTTGGCACAAATCCGTAATAATACGCAACAGTACGCAGTTCCTTGCAATAGCGGCGACCAAATGACAGAAACTGAACCGTGGCTTTCTCTCGAACAAATCGCTCAACACGTGGGGGTGAGTACGGACACGATCCATCGCTGGATTCGGCTGCGGGATATGCCTGCACACAAGGTTGGTCGGCTGTGGAAGTTCAAAGTCTCCCAGGTGGACGCGTGGGTTAGGGCTGGGACATCCAAACAGGATTCTGAGGAAACCGGAACGTCTGGCCCAGACTTGGGTGAAAAGGGATGAGGGCGCGGGCAAGCATGGCGGCAGACTCAACATACAAATTCTCGGGACATCAAACGTTCGTGTTCCGGTACGGATGGCTAGAGAAGGGTGTTCGGGGGGTGGAGGAATGCCCAACACTCTTCTCGGAAGAAGACGCTCTCGTGCGGCTGGGTGTTGGCAAGAACATGGTTTCCAGCATCCGGCACTGGTGCCAGATAACGCAGCTGATCGAGCCGGACCCGAATATTGAGGGCAACACAGGTCGCTATCTCCGCGTTTCAGACATCGGGCGGCGCTTGCTCCTAGATGGAGGATGGGACCCGTTCCTGGAAGACGATGCATCACTGTGGCTGATCCATTGGTTGCTGGTGTCGAACCCTGATGTCGGCACCTCTTGGCAGCTCCTCTTCTCGCGTTTCAACCGCCCGGATTTTACGAGACGAGAATTAGCAGATTTTATCGCCTCCTTCATCGAAAAACGTTCCCTCAAACTCAGCGACAGTGTAATTGCGAGGGATACGGAATGCTTGATCCGGACGTATACGGTCGGGTCGAACGGTAATAAGAAGGAGGTAAGCCCAGAAGAGACCTTTGATTGTCCGTTGCTTCAGCTTGACCTGATTCAACCCTCGCCAGACGGTGAGTTGTACAGATTCGCTATTGGCCCGAAAACGTCCCTCGCTGCCGCGGTCTTCGCATTCGCCCTGGCTCAGTACTTCGATCGAGCAGCCGGCAAGACGAACACGCTGAACGTACAAAAATGCCTCTACGGCGAGGGAAGCCCCGGACAGGCTTTCAAACTCGACGAGAATAGTCTTGTCGAGTACATCGATGAGTTGGGAGACCTTACGGGACGAGCGATGATTCTCGACGAAACGGCAGGACTGAAACAGATTTACCGAAGAAAGTCATTTGATCCGATGCGAATCTTGGATGATTACTTCGCATCAAGCAGAACCAAATGAGCACATCGATGGTTCCAATCAATCAATTCCTTGATGTCGCGCCGCGATTCACTCGCTCCGTCAACCTGGAAAAGGACTTTCGAGGTGCCCTGCAGAACGGCGATTACATCGTCACGCCCACAGCTGTGGAGTCTCTGCATCGGCTTACCAAGGGTCTCGTCACGGACTCGCAATCCCGCGCCTGGACGATTACCGGGCCGTACGGTACTGGCAAGTCGGCGTTCGCTGTCTTCCTCGCGCGTTTGCTTTGCTCGAGCGACCACACTGGTCGAGCGGCTCGCGAGCAACTGAGAAAGACGGATCCAGAGTTGGCTGTCGAACTGGCGGATCTCGACGTCTGCCAAAATGGCGCAAAGGGCTTTTTACCGGTCTTGGTGACGGCAAGAAGAGCACCCGCACCAACCTGCATTATCGAAGGTATCGTTACGGCGTTGACCTCCGAAACGAGCAAGAAGCTGAAGACTCTCGGAGGGAAGCTGAATGCAACGTTTCAGGCTGCCACAAATGGTTCATCCGCGGATACACGAGTGGTTGTTTCTGCTCTCGAGTCTGCTAGCGCTGCGGCGCGCGATGAGGGGTACAAAGGTGTTCTCCTGGTCATCGATGAGCTTGGCAAGCTGTTCGAATACGCCGCGAAGTATCCACAGAAGGGCGACGTTTATGTTCTACAGGAACTTGCGGAACATGTGTCCCGTACGAACGCCTTTCCCGCAATCCTGGTGGGGGTTCTCCATCAGTCGTTTGAGGAATACGGACACCTATTGGACATTGGAACGCGTCGGGAATGGTCCAAGATCCAAGGTCGCTTTGACGATGTTGCATTTCTTGAGCCCGCCGACCAAGTTATTCGGATGGTCGCGGAAGCGATTCACCGGAAGGACCTCAGGCTGCCGAGCGGACTCGATGCAAAAGTGGAGCGAGTGGTCGCTATAGCTTCCGAGATAGGGGCGGTGCCTCCCGGAATGCCAGTTGACGTCTTCAGGAGAGCGGCCATTGCGGCGTATCCTCTTCATCCTCTTACATTGGTCGCACTCCCATACGTCTTTCGCCGCTTCGCTCAGAATGAGCGTTCCCTGTTCTCATATTTGAGTAGCATGGAACCGTACGGTTTTCAAGAGTTCGTGAGAACCCGAAGAATGATGGCCGAAGCGCCTGAGTTTATTCGCCTCGGTGATCTATTTGACTATTTCACGAGCAACTTTGGTCTTGGGTTGTATCGGCAGCCGCAGGCCCTCCGCTGGCTCGAAGCGGCTGATGTTCTGGAGCAAAAAGACCATCTCGGCAGCTCGCAGCGGGCTGTCGTGAAAACGGTCGGCGTGCTGAGCGCGCTCGGCCAATTTTCTCATCTCTCAGCCTCTGCCGGCATGGTCTCCTTTGCGGTAAACGATACTGCCACTCCCGACAAGTCCTTACAGGGCAGTCTCGCAGATCTGAAAGACGCCTCAATCCTGACGTACCGGAGCTACAACAAGAGTTATCGGATATGGGAAGGCAGTGATGTAGATATAACAGAACGCATTGCCGAAGGGGAGCGTAAGACCCGGCAGACCGTGGGTTTGGCCTACAACGTTCGGCACTACATAACAAGCCGTCCTATGGTCGCTCGTCGCCACAGCTTTGAGACGGGTGCACTACGCTTGTTTGATGTTATATACGTGGATTCGCTGGAAACGCTGGACCAAGGTATGCACGCCGATACCCGGATGGATGGAAAAGTCCTGGTATGCCTTAGCGAATCGCCTTCGCTTCTAGATCAATTCCAGAAGCGGGCAGAGGAATTGACCGACGCCACAAACTTGTTATTCGCCATTCCACAACAAATCGGTGAACTGCGAGGTGTCATCACTGAGTTGAGCGCGTTGCGCTGGGTCTGGGACAATACGCCCGAATTACGAGACGATCGCATAGCGCGCCGTGAATTGTCGCTTCGGATTACCGAAGCAGAACAACGTGTGCTGCGCAATCTCAATGGGCTGGTTGATCCGCGTGAAGAACCCGTTGGAAGCGGCTGCTTGTGGTTCACAGCGGGTCGTCTTCAACAGGTCACAACGCCCGCCGAAGTATCGCAGCTGTTATCCGATGTCTATGACCGCATTTTTGACAAATCGCCGAAAATCCGTAACGAGCTTATCGTGCGACGCTTCTTGTCCTCCGCAGCGGCGGCTGCCCGGCGGAATCTCATCGAAGCGATGCTCCAACGCGGCGACAAGCCCATGCTTGGAATCGAAGGGTATCCGCCGGAACGTAGCATCTACGAGTCAGTGTTGCGGGCTACGGGAATTCATGGGGAAGACAAGAATGGAATTTGGGGATTCACCAGCCCTTCACGGAGCCCAAAGCACAACCTTCAGCCATGCTGGAAGTACTTGCATGATTTCATATTCGAGCGCCAGCCCGAGCCTATTCCTCTGACCGACGTGTTTGGCAGCCTTTCGGCGCCGCCCTATGGCGTACTCGACGGTCTACATCCAGTTATCCTCTGCGCTTTCATGATGGTCTTCCCGGACGAAACCACCCTCTACCGAGAAGGGACGTTTCTTCCGGAGCCCGGGATCACTGATTTTGAGGTGATGCTGCGGCGCCCGGAGTTATACGCTATCGCGGGTTCAAAGGTGACGGGTGGCCGTGCGGCCGTAGTAGAGCGACTTGCGGGTGGTCTGAAAGTACGCGCA
>CATPCN010000634.1 GCA_955652855.1 uncultured Chthoniobacterales bacterium
CATTAAGTAGCGAATAGTCCACCGCCGGTTTCCCATTGTCCAGCCGCGATCTGGATGCGTCAGGACGAGCTTCGGCGTCGGAAAACCCTCTTCTCATAGCACGAATTGGTCGTTTCGCCTAACGAGATAAAGAAAGAATTGACATCGATTCTAAAATTTATAAGGCTTTGCAAAGCGAGAAGTCTTGCCGACTTCGATGCGAGTTGGTGATTTCCACACATGCACAATCTCCTGACGGTCAAGGAAACCGCAAAATATCTCCGCATTCCGCTCCCGACCGTTTACTACCTGGTGCAACGCGGGCAGCTTCCGGCCATTCAAATTGGCGGACGTTGGCGCATAAAAAAAACATCGCTCGATAAAGACATCCTCAAGGAAGATAAGTCCGGCCAGCCGACCGTTCTGGTCGTGGACGATGACGAGAGCTTGCAAAGTCTTTTTAAGATCTTCCTGAAGAAAATTGGGTTCAGCCGCGTCGTTGTCGGCACTGTCAAAGAAGCGCTCGTCGCGCTCGATAAACAGAAATTCGATCTCATTTTTCTCGATCTAAAATTGCCGGATGGTCCAGCGGACGATGTTTATGATATGGCGAAAAAGGAGCAGCCCGATTGTCCCATCGTCGTCATTACCGGTTATCCCGACAGCGAAATGCTCGACCGGATTTTGGCCAAAGGTCCGATCACCGTTTTGAAAAAGCCGCTTAAAGTCGAGCAGCTTAAAGCCACAGTTCGGATTCTCGGACACAAAGACGCGGTCAGGCTGGCCGCGTAATCAAAGTGGAAAACCGCGTCATTCTTCCGCGCGCGCAAACGGATGGCCGCCTGTTTTGCGGCAAAGTGCGTCGCCCATTTCTGAGACAATCTCGATCTTGGTGGGATGATAATACTCCGCGTCTTCCAGCTGCTGCACAGTGTGCTCGTGATCGATCGCGTAAGCGGGAAGATGAATCAGATTGCTCGCGTCGTTGCAGAGCAATCCGGCGCTGAGTAGAAGTCCAGTCGTCGCGTCAGCCGAAAGTTCGCCAAAGCCGTCATCGTCGCCGGCGAGATGAAGTTTACCGATGTCGCGGCTCTCGGCTGACGCTGTCACAGCTTTATGGCCCGCCCTTTCTGCATCAACCGGCTTCAACCCGGCGAACGCAAATTCCGGATCGGAAAACACGACTTGAATGTTCGAGCGCTTCGTCCATTTCTGGTCCCCTTCGTTCACGGCGTTTTCCGCGGCGATGCCCGCTTCGATGTGCGCATGGTGCACGACCATCCGTTTGCCCGCGACATCGCCTGCCGCGAAAAAGTGTGCGCGGCCGAAGATGCGCATGTCATCGCCAATCTCGAAGCGTCCTTTCGCATTTAAAGAAATCCCGGTCGCGTCCAGGCAAAGATGGTCCACGGCGGGACGGCGGCCAGTTGCGATCAGCACCTTTTCGCTCGTGATGCTTTCGGAGCCGTCGGCTCCGTTTATGTCGATCTTGTAATCGCCGTCGCGATTTCGGCTGATGCGCGCAACCTTGCGCGAAGTCAGCACGCGCATTCCTTCGCGTTCGTAAATGGAAGCGAGGCGTTCGCCAAATTTTGCCGGATATTTCGGCAGCACCCGCGAATGCGCGATCAGCGTCACCTGCGAACCGAGCCGCGCGTATCGCAAGGAAAATTCCAGACCGATCGCGCCCGCGCCGATGACGGCGAGCGATTTTGGAATGCGCGTGTTGTGCAAAATTTCATCGCTTGTCCAGGTGCCGTCACGCACTGCATCGAGACCATCGATTTTCGGAAGCATCGTGACCGAGCCGCTCGCGATGATCGCCGCGTCGAACTTGTAGTTCTTATTTTCGCTCTCGATTTCGTGCGCGTTCTTGAAGCAGGCATTCGCGCGGATGATTTGAAATTTGTCGCTCGCGAGCTCACGGATCTCGGTGTTGCGATAATCGCGGAACTTGGCGATCTCTCGATCTTTCCAGCGCACAATCTCGGCCAGATATTCATCCGGATGTCGCGGCTCGATCTTTAACCAACCATGCCGCTTCGCGTGATGCATTGCGTCGATTGGTTCAAACATCGCCTTTGACGGCATGCAGCCGGCGTTGATGCAAAGCGACGCGTGATCGGCGTTGTCGCCCATGAAAAAAAGAACGCGTGCGCCAAGTTCACACGCAGTCCGTGCTGCGGTAAACCCAGCCGAACCGCCGCCCATGACTGCAATCGTCTTTGTTTCCATGGCAAATGCCGCAACTTGCCAACGCTCGGGCGGCGTCGCATAATTGCACCTGAATTTTCGGGCGCGGTTAGCTCAGTGGTAGAGCACCTCCCTGACACGGAGGGGGTCACAGGTTCGAAACCTGTATCGCGCACCATTTGTCATCCCGTATGTCCGATCTCACCGCCATCTTCAAAAACGCCATCGATGGCGCGACGGAAACATTTCGCTCGCTCGAAAAATTGAGCGCGCCTTTGCAGAAAGCGGCGGACTTGATTGAGCAATGTTTGCGCGGTGGAAACAAACTGCTCGTTTGCGGCAATGGCGGCAGTGCGGCGGATGCAGCGCATTTCGCGACAGAATTTGTCGTGCGCTTCGCGAAAGATCGACGCGCCTATCCGGCGATTGCTCTGGCCGGCGATGGCGGATTGCTCACGGCCGCGGGAAACGATTACGGGTTCGACGAGATCTTTGCGCGCCAAGTCGCCGCGTTCGGCGTGGAGAGCGATGTGCTGATCTGCCTAACGACTTCAGGGAAATCGAAAAATGTTCAACGCGCGCTCGCCGAAGCGAAGAAGCGCAAATTGAAAACGATCGCGCTGCTCGGCCGCGACGGTGGATCGACAATCGGCATGGCTGATGTCGATCTTTTGGTTGGCGCGGAGTCCACGGCGCGAATTCAGGAAGCGCACAAGTTTATCCTTCACGTCCTCTGCGAAATCTGCGAAGCGCGTTTGCCGCAAGCGTGACGCGCGGATTGTCGATCTAAGCGACGGCCGGCGCGCTCGCCGCGCGATTCCATCTCATCCTCAATCTTCTCTGTGGAAATCAGTGGCCATTCTGTAGACAATCCAAAATATGAAAAAGATCCTGAGCCTTGTGTTGATGTTGATTTTGTTCGGCGCGATCAGCAACGCCTTCTGCGGCGAACGCCTCGGCGCAAAAACGTGGAGCGGCGGCCAGACAGTTGACGTCGTGGCCTTGAAAAAGAACCTCGACTCTTACCGCGGCACAATTGTCGGGATGCGCTTCCATTTTCGCGGCAAAGACATTCGCCATACGAAACCGAGCTGGTACCAAAGCGCCATCTGGGAGCGTGATCCGCAGAATAAAAAAGGTTTTGCCGATGTGCAGGTAATGGTGGCGAAGAAAGATCTGGCCGCATTCAAATCGATCACGACTGACTCGCAATCTCTAGAAGTGCTCACCGTTTACGGCCATGTGCTACACGATCAGGAAGCGCCGAAGTGGGTGTTCGTGCGCCTGATCGGCCGCAATGCGATTGTCGATCCTGCCGGCAACGCGATTGTCAGTTGGTGAACGAGTGCCTTTTGTGCGGGCGATTGGCGCGGATGATTTGGTTTTTTGGTGAAACTGCCGGTAGGGGATGGCGACTAATCCCAATTGTTTGAAATCGAGCGCGCTCGAATCCGCCGACGGCATGTCGTTCTGACCAAAAACAAGATCGCGAGTGCGGTACACTTTTCAGGCCGTGGAATAGCTGACGCTTTGCATAGAGACAGTGAAGGTTATTCCCAATATTCCGCGCCCACAGACTTCGCTCCCGCTCGTCGAAATCAAGTCGGACAACGAATCCGCCGCCGGTGGTGTGAGTGATTCACCTTTCGTGATGAAAGGAGC
>CATPCN010000635.1 GCA_955652855.1 uncultured Chthoniobacterales bacterium
CGGTCATGGCCATCACGGCCACGCTGGAAAAATCGCCCACTTACGACGAGCCCGCGCATCTCACGGCCGGTTACAGTTATTGGCTGAAAAACGATTTCCGTTTGAACCCAGAAAACGGAAATCTTCCGCAACGCTGGGCGACGCTGCCGCTTTTGCTTAGCCGTCCGAATTTTATTTCAATGGAAAACGAGGCATGGCGCTGGGCCTTGGAAGGCCTGACTGCCCACCAATTCCTGTACGAACGCGGCAATGATTCGGATTCCATGTTGCGGCAGAACCGAATGATGATCGCGCTGGTCAGCGCGGCACTTTGTCTGCTGATCTATCGCTGCTCGCGAGAATTGTTTGGCCCGCTCGGAGGTTTGCTCTCCGAGCTATTGGCCGCGTTCGATCCCACGATGCTGGCGCATGGCGCTCTCGTCACCTCCGACATCACCGTCACGTTTTTTTTCCTGGCTTCGGTTTGGAGCGTTTGGCGGATGTTCGACGAATTAACATTTGGAAGATTCGCCCTGGCCGCGGCGAGTTTCTCCGGCCTGTTTGTCGCAAAGTTTTCTGCTCCGCTCATTGTTCCGATTATGTCGATCTTGTGCGCGATGAAGATTTTCTCGCGCGATCCGATCGCAATCCGCGCAGGGCGATTTCAACAGAAGATCAGAAATAAATGGGCCAAGGCCGGAGCAATCATTGGGTCGGTTGCTCTTCTGGGCGTCGTAGTTTTACTGGCGATCTGGGCATCGTTCTCTTTTCGGTTTAATGCCGTGCACGACGATTTCACGCGAGGAATTTGGAATCAGCGCTGGGATTTGACCCCCTCGCGCAACATGATCCTGCGGACAATGCGATCGCGTTCATGCGGGCGCATCATCTTCTTCCCGAAGCGTATCTCTATGGTCTCGCCTTTGTGCATGCACATACCGGCGATCGCCCTGCTTTTCTCGACAAGCAGTGGAGTCTTGTCGGGTTTCGATCATTTTTCCCACGCGCATTCTTGTACAAAACGCCGCTCGCAGTCCTTTTCCTGTTCACGATGGCATTGGGCATTGGCGTAATGCGATGGCGACAGCTCCGTCGCGCGTCCTTTCGATCTACATGGGAAGTTGGGCGTCGCGATTGTCTTCGGATCGCGCCCTTCTGGACGTTTGTTTTAGTCTATGGAGCTTGCGCTTTAATGAACAACCTGAACGTCGGGCAGCGCCATTTTCTGCCGATTTATCCCGCCTTGTTCATTGGTTGCGGTGCGTGTTCCTATTTTTTTCGAACCCGCAAGCGACTTATCGGAACAAGTATGGTCGCGGTTCTTTTGCTTTGGCAAAACGTTGAGTCCATCGCGGTCCGGCCAAATTATCTCGCCTATTTTAATCAACTGGCCGGTGGACCAAGCCACGGTGGCGAGCATTTGGTAGATAGTTCTATCGACTGGGGCCAGGATTTGCCTGCACTGAAGATCTGGCTCGACGAACACGCACAGCCCATTGCTAGTAAACCGGTTTACCTGGCGTATTTCGGCAGTGCCGACCCAGCTTGGTACGGCATACACGCAGCGGCGCTTCCGCGCGATCCTTCTTCGAAAGGATCCGCTGGTGTTGCGGGCGGAATTTACTGCATTAGTGCCACGACCCTCCAGCAAGTTTACTCAATCGCGATGGGCCGGTGGGCGCAGCCTTACGAGAATGCCTATCAGAATGCTCTCGCAGAAATGGCGCAACACAGAAAGAACATCGCTGGTGGCTTTACACGCGCAGGCTTTCGCGAGATTGAAAGCGGCGATCAGTGGCGCGAAAAAGTCAAAGCATTCGAAGAGCTTCGATTTGCGCGGTTGTGCGCGGCATTGTGCAAGCGCGAACCGATCGCAAAGGTCGGTTACTCGATTCTTGTGTATTTCCTAAGCAACAGTGATGTCGATCTTGCGCTCTACGGACCGCCGGCAGAGCTGGTGCCCGAGATTACCGTCGTCACAAAATAAGCGACACGGAAGCTTGAAAAAGCCGGCAAAAGTCTCAAAATGCGCCTTCGATGAGAGACTTAGGAGTGCGAAGCCCATCCGTCAACGTCGGCGGTATCGTTTATTTCGGCCGCATGTTGGACAAAATCCGTGCGCATGCGAAAGGCCAGTTACCGGCCGATTATCAAGCGAACCTTGGTCGGGGCTTCGACGAATCTTGCGTGAACTTTTTGCGCGTGAAGTATCACGAAGTGGCCAAGCGGGTGAAACAGGGCGGCTCCGACGAAGAAATCTTGCAATGGTGTTTTAGTGGGGGACGTCGCCCCAGTGATGACGAGATTCACATTTGGAATGAATTCATGCGGAAACGCGGGTGGAACGATGAAATTTCCGACACGCTGAAGCGCCGCAAGAAGGAAGCGGGTATGGCTGGCCGCTCTGAAATCGAGACGATGTTCGCATTTATTGATGCGGACGAAAGCCGTAGTTTTGTCACTCGCTAAGCGCGCGAAAGGGATTTCACGGCGTTGCGGATTCGATATGTCGATCCGGCGGCGGTGGTGGCTGCATCCGGTAATCGATAAATTTCCACACAGCGACTGCCGTTAGAATCACGATCAAAGTTGCCAGAATCAGTCGCGCTCGCGATGGAGCTGAGGAATCATCACGAGACATTCCGATTCGCCGCAATCACTCGGAGAGCGTGTCGATTCTCTCCGCCAGCGCGAAATCGAGCTCGGTCAAGCCGCCTTTGCTGTGCGTCGAGAGGATCAGTCGCACTTTGTTAAAGCGAATGTCGATGTCGGGATGATGCTCTTCGTCCTCCGCGACCTCGGCCACTGCGTTCACAAAATCGATTGCGTCAGCAAAATCGTCGAACTCGAACGTCCGTTCGATGTGCTTCTTCTCCAGCTCCCATTCCGGAATCTTTTTCAGACGGGTTTTGAGCTCGTCCGCTTTCATCAAGTCAGCCATAACGGGGAACGAGTAACACCCCAAAATGGTTTTGCAAATGAGGAATCAACCGCATTTTTTCGGTGTCATCCCGAGCCGCCCGTCCGACTCGCTGCGCTCGCTCAGGACAGGCTCCGACGGCGAGGGATCTCACGCTCCGCGATAAATCACACAAGTAACCAACCGCCCTCTACAAACTTAAAATCTTCCTCAGATTCTTTTCCGAATCGAATACCTCGACTGCACAATCGCGTGCCTGCTTCGAGAGCCGCGGCCAGTCGGCCAGCACTTCTTTCACCGCGGCTGCCGCTTCATCCGCGTTGCCCACAAAATGAAAGCCGCTCTTTTGCGGCAAATATCGCGCCGCCCCTGTGTCCTCCGTGATCACGGGCCGCCCCAGAGCGAGAAACGCGGCCGCGCGATCGCTTAACCAACCAGTGCGCCACCGTACATCGACACCTTTGATCGCGGTAAATTCGGCGAGAGCATTCTCGATGTAACGACGGTAGGCGCGAGGCGTTCGCGCAACCTTGTGCGGATTCACCACGCGCCAGCCGAGATTTTTGAGGCGGACAATCTCCGGATCATTCGCATTGTTGTTCATCGCCAGCTCGAATTCCGCTTCGGGCACGCGCCTTGGAAGATCGACATAAGGTTCGAAGGCAAACTTCTTGGAGAGATCGGGAAACTCGCCGTCCACTTCCACGCGACCGCTCCAATACCATTGGCCAATTGTCGTGAACTTCGGAACCCGTGGTCGAGGCTTCCGTTTGAGCAACTGCGTATCGGCCAGCGGAAAAAATGTTTTCCATTTCAATGTCGACGCAGGTAGCCGGCAATCCGCGGCGTGCACATTCGATGCGATCGTCCAAAATTCGTGATGATGCGATTGGCCCATCTCGACCTTTGTCATCCAATAAAAAATTTCGCTCGGGTCGAGATCGCAAAAGATTCGTCGCTCAAACTGAAGCAGCAACGGCTGATGCAATGAGTAGCTGAGATTGAGCAAAGTGTTTTCGCCGGCGAGTCGCTCGGACAATTCGCGCCGCGAAATTCCAATGCAGCGCATCGCATCGAGATCGTGCGCTTCGCTCGCAGGTTGCTGGTAAAGCAAACAATAGCGTCCGGCGAGCCCGTGCTCGCGCATTCGCCGTTGAAAATTGTCGATGTTGGCTTGATCGGCGCGCGGGCTCCTTGTCGCCGGCAGCAATTCCAGCCAGATCGCATCGAGCTTTAATCGCCGCAACCCCAGCATCCATTGCAACGGCACAGAAAAATTACCGCCGCCTTCGCGGTATTTCGCGGCGAACCCGCAGCCAAGAAAAATCGTCACGCGGGAGAATCGCCTCTGTCGCGCCCCGCACAAGCGCTACGGCGCGCGATTTGACGCCTTGGACTTCCTCCGCAAATTAGCCTGCTCTCAGCGCCCGTAGCTCAACTGGATAGAGCATCTGACTACGGATCAGAAGGTTTGAAGTTCGAATCTTCACGGGCGCGTTACATCGACAAATCCGCCACCGCTTTTTTTAGCAACCGCGAACAAGGCCACGCCGAACGGCAGAGAAATTTTTCTCAATAGACCAAGCTCAATCGACATGGTCTTGGCGAAAAGACGGTCGGTAAATCTGGGCGATGTTCCAGCCGCCGGAAAATCGCGGCCCATTTTCGATCCGCCCAAGGTGCGGGCCAGAACGGCGAGCGGAAAAAGCAACGTCGTCCAATAAGTCAGCCGTTGAATCACAAAACGATTTTCGAGCAGCAGCGAGCGAACTTCATTTTTCCGGAAGCGTCGCGCGGTCATCACCGCGTCGTCGTGAGCACTGTGTAGAAAACGAAATGCGGGAAGGATTACGAACAACAGCCCGCCGGGACGCAAAACGCGGTGGAGTTCGCGCACAGCGCCGGCAACGTCTTTCACCCATTCGTGATAAAGAACGCTCGAGCAGATCACGGCGTCGAAAGAATCGTCGGCGAATGGCAGCGCACAGATGTCGCCTTGTCGCACATTCTCCAGACCACGTTCTTTACAGAACGCAATCGCCTCGGGCGCAAGATCGACACCGACATTTCGCGCCGAATTTCCTAGCCGTCTTAGAATCGCGCCCGTGCCGCAACCAGCGTCCAGAATTGCTTTCTCCTGCCAATGAGGCAGTTCGCGCTCGAGCGTCTCGAGGATGAGTAGATGGAGCGCGCGGTACCACCAATGCGTCTCCTCGACGCGAAACATGATTTCGTACTCAGCCGGTCGCATCGCGTCGCCAAATTAGTCTCGGAAACGCGCAAGTGGTGGACGCCACTCGGACAGCAAAGGCTTCAAAAACTGCACTGTGAACGCAATAAATAACAGTGTCTGTGCCGCTGCATTTAGCCAACGGGGGAATGCAAACGCAGTTCCGCCGTAATTCTCATCCCCCGGGTAGCCAAGCCACATGAACAGCTTCGGATCATGCAACGCCATGTTTGCCAACGCCGTCAATGTGAATGCGCCATAGAACCACCATGCGCTCCCAGCGAGCGCGGCCGCAATGACTAGCGGTGCGAACATGGACAGCGAATGATTCTCGTGAATCTGCGTATTCAGCATGAAGAAGGCCAACGATTGATATGCTGCCGCGAGAAACAATACCCGCCGCTCGCGCCAAACGACGATTAGCGATAGCAAAGTCGTAAACGCGAATAGCAACAGTCCAGCGCTGCGAGCGCTAAGCAACCCCAATGAGAGCGTGTCAGGTTGCCAGCCGTGGCCGCCTGTGATGAACCACCAAACATTGTGCGCATTAGCCGCGAGGTATGGATGATACTGAGTCATGCTTAAATACTGTGCCAGAACATTCTGGGCGTTGCCCGTTATGATGAACGGTCCAGTAATCAACAACCCCGCAGGTAATGCACCTGCACCAAGACGGAACATGGCGCGTTCGCGCCACGCGAGCACAAGAACAAGTGGCGCGATGGCGAGCGCCTGCGGTTTCGTGAGAACGGCTGTTGCTAAAGTTGCGCCCGCCCAGAAATACGCGCCACAGTTAATTGCAATTAACGAAAGCAACATGAACAGCGTATGAATGGCGGCCGTCTGCCCCCAGTAGGCCGAATCGAAAATAAGCGCCGGATTAAACAGATACGCGCACGTTGCAATCAGGCTCGATTTGAACGTAAGCGACATGCGCTGCAGCACGCGAAATATTAGTGCTCCCGCGAGCAAGTCTGCGATCAGGCTTGGCAGCCGCAGCATCAAGCGCAGCAGACCAGCATCGCTCAACGACGGCGGCGGAAACGCTGGCGAGATGAATTGTTGGTACAACCAGCCGAGCAACCAGAACGGATAGAGCAGCAACGGCGGGTTGTCCGAAGGCGGCACGCCGTTCACATCGAGGTACGCCGAATGGATTCCATAATGCACTGTCTTCCACGTCAGCGACAAATAGATCCCGACATCGATTTCGTAGCCGCGTCCTGTGTCAAGCGCGAGACGCACCAACGCGGCGAGCGTGAACGCAGCGAAGATGAGCAGCGCATGTCCGCGCGTTAGTGATGCAGATATGATAAGGCGCGCAATGAGCCATATCAGCGCGCTGATGAGCAATACGCCCAGTATCAGCAACCCGAGCCACCCCCGATAGGCGGGGGCAAACAGCAAACAAAGAAAGAGAAACACAAGGAAGAAAAAACGTAGGGGCATTGCAGCGTTCAATCCACGCATCAGTTGCAGATCAACGAGGTTTCGATGCACTGCCACCATCGGCGTCCGTTGGCACAGCAGAGGGTAATTCCCCTTTAAAATCGGCGCGCATCGCGTAACGCACGATGTATTGCGGTGTGCCCGTTTGATCGAGATAAAGCCGGCCAAGATATTCGCCAACCAGTCCGAGAATCGTGAGTTGAATACCGGAAAAGAAAACGATACATCCTAACACGGTAGGAATGCCGAGCGTCAGGTCCGGAGTGATCCAAACCTTGTCTACGAAAATAAAAGCCAGCGCTAAAATACTCAGGCAGGACACGACTAATCCCACGTAAACCGAAAGTCGCAGCGGTTTGATGGAAAAGTTCAAAAACATGTTCAACCACAGGCCTAAAAGTTTTCGAAAAGTATATCGAGACGGTCCGGTAGTGTTGGCGCGATGTTCGACTCGGATCTGTCCAATCCTGCGCGTCGTGCGATAAATCAAACCGTCGGCGTAAGGATAGGGCCCGCGATACTTGATGATTTCGTTGACCAGGAAGCGGCTCATCACTTTGAAGCTCGACAGATAAAGATCCTTTGGCTTGCCGAGCATCAAGGTGGCGATGCGATCGTTGAACCGGCTGCCCGCATTGCGAAACCACGAATGCTGCTTCTCGATGTAATGCCCGTAAACCACGTCGTAATTCTTCTGCTTTAACTCTTCGAGCATTCGCACCACTTCTTCCGGCGGATGTTGGCCGTCGTCGTCGAGAACGGCCACGTACTCACCGCGGGCTTGGCTTAGACCGGCCAGGACAGCGCTGTGCTCACCAAAATTTCGGCTGAGCTGGACCAACGTCACGACGCGCGGCGATTCGTGAACCAGCGTCGTGCAAACAATTTCACTGTCATCCTCGGAACCATCGTTCACCAAAACGATCTCGAAACGGTGCGATGCGAAAACTCTCTGAATGCTCTCAACCACGGCGCGAATGGTCCGGCTGCCGTTGTAAACTGGGATGACCAGCGATAACTCCGGCGACATTAGTTGCGTTGTCTGATCGACATTCATCGGCGCGGATTCATGTTGCGAGGCGAATGTTCGTAAAAAAACGCGGAATGTTATAGAAAATTCTTATGTCGATCCTACAATCCGCCGTGCCTTTTGACGGCAAAATGTTTTCGGGATCGAATGTGCTCATTACGGGTGGGCTCGGCTTCATTGGCTCTTCCCTCGCCCGGCGTCTGGTTGGCCTCGGTGCCAAGGTCACGCTGGTTGACAGCATGATCCCAGAGTACGGCGGTAACGTTTTTAACATTCACGACATTCGTGACCGCGTGACTGTCGATCTTTCGGACGTTCGCGACGCGCCAGCCATGGCGTCCCTGATTAAAGGACGCAACTTTCTTTTCAATCTCGCCGGGCAGACCAGTCATCTCGATTCGATGACCGATCCGCTGACCGACTTAAACATCAACACCGCCGCGCAATTGTCGATCTTGGAAGCGTGCCGGCTGCACAACCCGAGCGTGAAAATTGTTTTTGCGAGCACGCGACAAATCTATGGTCGGCCGCAATATCTGCCGGTCGATGAAAAGCATCCGCTTAATCCAGTGGATGTGAACGGCATCAATAAACTGGCCGGCGAATGGTATCACTTGCTTTACAACAACGTTTACAAGATCCGAGCGTGTGCGTTGCGCCTGACGAATAGCTACGGCCCCGGCATGCGCGTGAAGGATGCGCGTCAAACATTTCTTGGCGTTTGGATTCGTCATTTGATCGACGGCAAAGCGATTCAGGTTTTCGGCAGCGGGAATCAGCGGCGTGACTTTAATTTTATCGACGATGTGGTTGAAGCCTTTCTCTTAGCCACCGCCCGAACCGAATCCGAAGGACATATTTTCAACTTGGGTCACAGCGAGCACATCAGCTTGAAGGAACTGGCTGCGCTGCTCGTTCAATTGAACCACGGAGGCCGTTACGAGATCGTTCCATTTCCCGACGACCGCGAAGCCATCGACATCGGCGATTACTACGGCGATTTCCGCAAGATCAACAATGCGCTCGGGTGGTCGCCGCAAGTGCTGTTGAAGGATGGGCTGGTGCGAACACTCGAATATTACAAACAACATCACGCCCATTACTGGAATTCTTCACCATGATTCGGATGAATGATTTCATTTTGGGGCCCGAGGATTTGCGACGGGAAGAATTGGCGGCGGTTGAACGCGTTTTTCGCTCCGGTTCCTACATTCTGGGAAAGGAGGTGCAACAGTTCGAGGAAGCATGGGCGAAATTTTGTCGCGCGCAGTTCTGCGTCGGCGTCGCCAACGGAATGGAGGCGCTCGAGCTCGGCTTGCGCGCGTTGGATATCGGACCCGGCAATGAAGTCATTACCACGCCGATGACCGCTATCGCGACCGTCCTTGCCATCATCCACGCTGGAGCAACGCCAGTCCTGGCTGATGTCGATCTTGGGTCCGCGTTGCTTGATGTGAAGAGTGTGGAGCGATGTCTCACGTCGCGAACTAAAGCAATTCTGCTTGTCCACTTGTATGGGCAGGTTCGCGAAATGGAGACATGGACGACGTTTTGCGAGAAAACAAAAATTCATCTGCTGGAGGATTGCGCGCAGGCGCACGGAGCCATTTGCAATTCGAAACATGCCGGCACCTTCGGCACGTGGGGCGCCTTCAGTTTTTATCCGACCAAAAATCTCGGCGCCAAAGGCGATGCGGGTGCGCTCGTGACTAACTCGGAAGACGTCGCGGCTCGCGTAAGAACGCTGCGGAATTGCGGCACGACCAAACGGTACGAGCATGTGGAAACTGGTTTGAATAGCAGGCTCGATGAATTGCAGGCGGCGATTCTTTCAACGCGTCTGAATTGGCTGGAACGGTTCAATGCGCGCCGGCAAGAGATTGCGAAGAAATATTTAGCGGAGATAACGAATCCACGCATTCAGCTTCTTTCGGCGCCGACCGCTTCCGAAAATCACGTTTACCATTTGTTCGTTGTCCGGTGCGCTGAGCGGGATCGTCTCGCTCATTTCTTAAAACAACACGGCATTGAAACATTAATTCATTATCCAATTCCCGTACATCGACAGGAGTGTTGTAACAACCTTCGCTGCGATCCGGGCGGTCTCCCCAGCGCCGAGGCTCATGCGGAGCAATGTTTGTCCCTTCCGTGCCATCCGCAGCTGCGTGATGACGACGTCGTGGCAATTATCGCCGCGATCAATCAGTTTTGATCGACAATTTTTGAAAAACGATCTGCGCAAGGAGAATGACGAGCGCGAAGCTCGCTGCGGCCAAGCCCAGTTTTAAACTCGTCGGCGCATAGCGAAAAATAATCGTGCTTTCGCCCGCTGGTGCGACCACGCCGCGAACCGCATGATCGACATGCAAGATTGGAACACTTTTGCCATTGACCTGGGCGTGCCATCCCTTGTTCCAAAGATCGGCAAGCACAATCAAACCGGGAGTCTGCATGTTCGCACGGATTGTGATTCGTTGAGAATCCTCCCGCAGGATCTTCGCTTCACCTTTAGCCAGCGTCGGGAGATCGACTGGTTCTTCCACGTAAGCAATCTCTCGGGGATCAAAAGCCGCTGAGGCAAGCTTCGTGAGCCGGGTCTGGTAATCGGATTCAACTTCGACCGTTAGCGGCACAAAGACACGCGTTAGCACCGCAGGATTGACAAGAGTAAAGTATTCCGTGCTTCGAAGAGACAACGGCGAACCGGGTGCAGGGCTGCTAGCATATACGAGATAGCGAACCCCTAAGAGGTCGAGTACGGGCGGAAGTCGCACACTATCCGGAAACGCCATCATGAGAACGCGCGGAGTGAAGGACTGCACCGCTGCGTAATCCAACCTAATCGTATCCGGCGCCGCGGCGATCTCCAGCAAATCAACCAATCGCGCTGGATCTACCCCATCATAACCACGGACATCGAACAGCCCTTTCGTTTGCAGAAGGTTCGCAGGCAAACATCCATATCCAAGCACACGTCCGGGTGGCGAGCGGGCAATCCGGTCGAGAGCTGGAACGGGCGGATAATATAAACGCGGATCACATTGCGCCGCTCTGCCGTAGCCGAAAAAGAGCAACTCGCTCACGAGCGCCGCTCCAAGCAACGGCATGACCCATCGCGGAAAAGTTCGCTTTAAACCTATCCAAGTCCAAAAAATCAAGGCCGCGATACAGCATATCGCTCCGCTGAGGTACATCTGAACAAACCAACGTTGCACCCGGCGAATTCCTTCCGCGTCTTCAATCCATCCAACGGAATGCCCTTGGCTGATAGCCTGAGGGATCGTGACTGCGATTGGTTGTGGAAGAGAAAATGCGCGAAAGATGCACCACGCTGCTAGGCCTACTAGAATAACAATCGGGATATAACACCAGCGCCGCCATGGGATAGTACCTCGTGAGACTACCTCGAGCCCGATTGCAGCTAGCGCTAGGATTGCAAACGAAGTAGCGAAAACGAAACGGTTATGGGACATCAAATTGAGTCCTGGAAGTCGCAAGATACCAACGACACCCGGAACATTGAGAGACCAAGCCAGCCCGAGGAAGCCAATTGCTGCGAGAAATATCGATACGGAGCGATGCCGCCGGCTAGCAAAGGCTAATGGAGCTATCGCGAGAGAAGCCAGCAACCCAGCAAAGCCGGCTGCCGGGCTCTCTAGTAAGTTTGCTTCTTTGGCCGGAAGCATCGGAAAGCTATCCTTCTCCGATGTCCCGTAGAAATGTGGTAAGACAAGTTGCGGAAGAGCCGCTAAACCCACCGGTGGGCGCTCCTCATGTCCCGCGCTCCGATTGCTCACGCGCGATCCCGTCTTGGCGTACTCCAAAGCCGGAAGTAATTCGGGACTGGCTAGCATAAGACCTAGCATCCATCCCGCGACTAAAGCAGCGACCTTCCGGATTGCTACTTTGTAGTAGCATCGACGTCGAAAAGTGAAGAAGAAATCCCATGCGCCGAACAACCCTGAGACAAGCAGTACTTGGCCAGCTATATCAAGGTGTCCGGATACCAGAACTAGAGCAGTGACCACAGCCATGCCGGCAAGGGCCCATCTGCCCTGGCCCCGAACCACACTGTTTACCGCAAGAAGTAACCAAGGCAGCCACACCACGGGGTAAACTAAAGAATAGCCCTGCCAAAGAACAAAAAAACCGGTTACTGGGTAAGACCAAGCCGCGATCGTTGCTGGCCAAACACCGACTTCAAGCACGCGGCGCGCGAAAGCGCACACTCCGAATCCGCTTACTAAAGCTGCCGTAAGTGCAATCCAAGGCAGCACACGTGGCGACCGCACCAAGGCGCCCAAGACGGCGAACGGAGAAAACACCGACATGCTTGGAACGCCGGTGTATTGATAAGGATTCCACAGAGGCAATCGTCCGGCTCGAAACTCAGCATTCCGAAAAAGCCGCCCGGGCTCATCCTCGAACACGGGATCTCCGAGAAATTCGTTGTGAGGCTGAACTACGCTCTCTCCGACTTTAAGTTGAATATAAGTCCCCGGCATTGCCAGGATATCCAATGGGAGCAGAATTTTTGTCCCGGCGAAAGAGGCGCCATAGAGAATTAGTTGCGCGGCTAGGATTCCTGCGAAAACGAAGGCAAGCCGCCGAATCGCGTGTGCGTCGCGCATGCGCACTAATTGAAATACGGCCGAATTTTTTCGTAACGCTTGTCGCCGATTCCTTTTACCTTGCGCAAATCATCTGCGCTTTTGAAAGGGCGCGCCGCGATAATGCGCTGCGTAATGAC
>CATPCN010000636.1 GCA_955652855.1 uncultured Chthoniobacterales bacterium
CTTCCGTGCGTCACCGCTCTCGCCGCGTTTTGACCGAGCGCCGAGAGATCCCACCACCACCGACATACGCGCCGGCTTACCCGCCGGACGAATAAATTAAATCTTGCCTAACGAGTAGGTGAAGCCGTCGGAGCGGGCGAATTAGCGTCGCCCGGACTAACGTTCGGAATTGGAAAGGCAAATGTCGCGGAAGGGGATGCCGATGGAATTGTCGATCCTGTGGGCTCGGGCGAAATTGTCGATGTTGATGACGGCGTCACGCTGGCTGTCGCGCTCGGCGTTGGCGTTGCCGTGGGAGTAGGCGTGGGCGGCGGGGGGATAATGTTTTCCCAATGATGTAGCGGCACGGTCGCTCCGCCGATCTCGTTGACGAGCGCCTCGCAGCGGGTTTGCAGTTTATCCAAATCCGGCGGACCAAAGTGTGACTCCGCTGTTCCCGGGAAAATTAAATAGGTCACCTTCAAATCGCTCACCGGTCTATTGTATGGCGTGCTTTGCGGACTGATTTCTTTCGCGATACGCAATGATGCTTCGCCAACTTTATCGGCCGGGCCAACATCGCCGACGATCGCTGGATAAATATTTTCGCCAAACACGACGAGCGTGTAATCGCCAACTTTCGCCTCGGCGCCGCGCGCAAACCCGATAGGCAGAACGATGTAAGGATCAGTCGTGCCGATGAGGAAGCTGAATTTTTTGAGCGATTCGACTTCGTCGCGCAATTGTCCGATCGCGGAGCGCAATTCCCGTTTACGTTCAGGCGTGATCGTTTTGAGCGCGTACTCCGCTTCCACGCGTTTCAATTTTTCTACCGCCGGCGCGAGATAGGGATTCGGCGCAGGCGTTTTCTTGGCCCAGCGATAGCTCGTGAATGGTTTGAAATTTGTCGGCGCACCACTGCTGATGGGAAGCCGGTCCGAATCAGAGCCATCGGCATCGACATCCATGTCCGCCTGCAAAAGGACGGCGCGGCGATGACTTTGCGGATGACGCAACTGCAGCACCGTCTGGCAATCGTAAAAGTTGTGCTTCGAAAGGAGCAGATCGAGGCGGCTAAGATTTTCGCGCAACATTTTCACCTTCGTGTTGTAAAGTTCTGCGAAAAATGGCGAGACCGAATCCGGGGTCATCATCGCGGCCAGGCCGGGCAAAAGTTTCGGCAGCTCCGGGCTGACCTTCGCCAGCTCTTCGATGGTTTTGTTGGGCGTCGGAACGCGCGCCTGCAATTTTAGATCGAGAACATAACTTTGTGGATCCACACGCTCAACGGAAGCCTCCCCGCCCGGTGTTGGTTCCACGGTCGCGTGCAATGTGATGCCGTTGAAAAGGCGCGGCGTCTCCAGTTTGCCGGTGATGACCGGCGGACGCGTCGGCGTTGGCGCCGGTTCCCGAATTTCCTCGCGCGGTTCGGTTTCCATCTCGTCCGACCGCGGTAACTGCCAGTGCCAACGCTCGAGAGAAATCCAGCGCAGAACGATCGCCACGAGCGACGCGGCCAGAAGCAGCAGCACGAGTCCTCGCAACGTGCTCAGACGAAATTTTCGCACGCGCGCGTTACTTTTTCATCCAAGCGACCAGCGCCATGACGAGGCCGATCAAACTCAAGATCGACATCATTCCTGCCGGCATCGCTTTGCCTATGCGAATGAATTTCGGAATGAATTGCGCAGCCAATAAAAGTGAAACGATGAACCCGATCGCCAAGCCTGCGCCGAGATGATCCGGCAATAAAAACGCCGCTGCGATGAGAAGAATGCCGGAAATCGATCCCGCGATAATTGATACAGCGCTTCCTGCTTTGACAAAGCCGAGGACCCCTCCCGCGATCGTGAGAACGCCGAAAATGAGGAAGTAAATTTTTGCCGGTCCAATCATCGCTGCGTGGCGGCATTCGTAATCCAACACTTGCGCGGTGTCCAGTGTGGCGCGAAAAATGCGGCGTTCAAATTCGAATGTCGATCTTGCAGAAATTTCTTGCACAAGGCGCGCCTCAGACAGAGGCTCGCGTCGCAATGAAACGCAACGCAAACGGGCGTTCAACGAATCGTGCGCGCGCTTTTCTGGCAAGTTGCTTGTCGGTTGCTTTCCTCTCCGCGCTGGCGCTGAGCGCTTCGCCGAAATTGCACGCGCGCGTTCACTCCGACGCAAATCGCGCCGATCACACCTGCGCCGTGACCATGATCGCGTCCGGCAGCTACGATCATGCCGCACACGTGCCGCTGGTCAGCGCACCAGCATCGGCAATTCAATTTTCAAAAGTTTTGGCGCTGACTCCACAGTGGGTCGAATCGCCTTTTCTCGGCGCGAGCATTTTCGAGCACGCGCCGCCTCTCAACTCCTGACCGCTGGTTTGCCCGCGTCTCGCGGGCGGCGGTCTGCGCGCGTTCCGCAGACTGTCGATCCAGTGCGCGTCGAACGCTGTTCGGAACTTTGTGGGCATGTTTGTGCCCGAATCTTGATCAGGAGTTTGAATGATAAAATTTATTTTGGTTGCGCTCGCTGCGTGTGCGATTGCGACCGCTTACGCGCAAGTCGCTGTGCCCGCTTCGCCATCGCCGGCCTCGGCGAATGAAAATGCGCCGCCCGCTGCGGCCGCTGATGTGGAAGCGCTGCGTCAACAAGTGCAATCGCTCACCGAAACGGTGAAGACGTTGCAACAACAAGTGAAAGATCAGCAAACCGCGATGGAAAAAATTAATCCGCCGCCGCCGTCGCTTCCGCAAAATCCGGAACCGCAAACGGCGTCCGCTTCGGCTTCGCCTTCATCCAGTCCAGCCGCCAGCGCGCCGCCCCTCTTCCCGACAACCGATACAGGTGTCGTTGCATCCGCACGAGCATCTGCTCCGACAGTGAACCCCAATGGCGACGTGCTGCCCACCGCATTTCCGACGACGGACTCATCAGTCACAACATCGACAAGTAGCGAGGTCGGTTTAGCAGCGCCGATCACGATCGCCGTCGGCGGGAAGAATTACATGAACATTTCGTTCGACGGAATGTTCGCGCTGGCGGGCTCGAGCGCGCGAGATCTTTCGCGCATCGAAGTGGGCGATCACGATCCGCAGCAGCGCGGATTCAACGCGCGCAACATCGAGCTCGCGTTCGATGGCGCGGTCGATCCGTATTTCCAAGGTTTCGCCAATATTGTTTTCAAGCTCGACAATGACAACCAAACCCAAGTCGAGGTTGAGGAAGCGTTTTTGCAAACCACCGACCTGCCGTTTGGTTTGCAGCTCAAGGCCGGCCAATTTTTTGCCGCATTCGGTCGCATCAATCCGACTCACCCGCACACGTGGGATTTTGCGGACGATCCACTCGTACATGGTCGCTTGCTCGGTCCCGACGGATTGCGCGGCGTCGGCGCGCAGATTTCGTGGACGTTGCCGACGCCGTGGTATTCGCAATTCATCTTCGCCGCGCAAAATGGACGCGGCAGCACGGGATACTCATTTCGCAATCCGGGCGACAACGGCGTTTTCTTCGATCGCCTGACGACCGATCGCGAAGCGCGCGGCTTGCAGGATTTCGTTTGGATTCCGCGCTTTGAAAATTCTGTCGATCTTAGCCCGACCCAGGTCGTTCTCGCCGGCGTTTCCGGCGCGTTCGGCTCGAACGAAACCGGCGCGAATTCGCGCACGCAAATTTATAGCGGCGATCTTTTTTATAAATGGAAGAGCTCACATGCCGAAGGCGGTTTTCCGTTTGTGAAATGGCAAACCGAATTGATCTATCGGCGCTTTGAAGCCGGGCGCGGGATCGACGAGACATTCCCGGTCGCAGAGACCTTTCACGATTGGGGGATGTATTCGCAAGTGCTCTGGGGTTTCAAAAAAGGTTGGGTCGTGGGCGTTCGCGGCGATTACGTTAACATGCAGGATTCGAGATTTACCGACGACCCGGATCGCCAATCGCGCTCGCGCGTTTCAGCCGACCTCACCTGGTATCCAACC
>CATPCN010000637.1 GCA_955652855.1 uncultured Chthoniobacterales bacterium
ATGCCATACTCCGATTATGGCGATGCAGAGCAAGATGGTCGATCTTCGCAACCTTCTCGCCCAGCGTTTTCCGCAATCGTTTCTTTCGTCGGCCACTTTTCTAACGACTGGTTTACGTGCACTCGATCAAGTGGTCGGTGGCGGCCTGCCCAAAGGCGCAATTACAGAACTGATCAGTCCGCATCCGAGCGCAGGAAGCGGGCGGCTCATTTATTCGCTTCTGGAAGCTGCCCAGCGCGATCGATTTTTCCTCGCGCTGATTGACGGGTGCGATTCGTTTGATCCGGAAGCGCTTGGCAATTTGCGCCTGCGCCATCTTCTCTGGGTACGCTGCCAACAAGCGCTCGAAGCAGTCAAAGCAGCCGATTTACTTTTGCGCGATGGGAATTTCCCGCTCGTTATTCTCGATCTTGTTCTGAATGGAATGGGCGAGCTGCGCAAAATTCCGCAGACGACCTGGTATCGCTTGCAACGTCTGGTGGAAACAGCGCCGAGCGCGTTTTTGGTTTTGGCCCGCCACAGCATTGTGAGCAGTGCCCAAATAAAACTTGTGCTCGAAAATCGATGGACGCTGCATGACCTGGAACAAGATCGACATATTACGCCGCTGAAGTTTCGCGTGCATCGCGTCCAGGGCGTTCGGCAACAATTAGAAATCGCTGGCTGATGTTTGCGACGATTTATTTGCCGAATTTTTATTTGCAAGCGGCCACGCGCCATCAGCTGGACCTGCGCGAAAAGCCAGTGGCCCTGCTCGACGATCGGCAACCCAAAAGCCTCGTCATTCAACTCAATCAAGCAGCGGAACAGGCCGGGGTGCGCACCGGAATGACGGCCAGTCAGGGTTTGGCACGCAGCTTAAACCTTGTCGTGAAAACCCGTCTGTCTGCACAGGAAAAACAAATGGAGGATATCGTACTGCATTTTGCATTCACGCTCGCACCCTATGTGGAGACGACCGGTCCCGGGCTGTGCACCATTCAATTTACCACCAGGAAAAATCTCGCGTGCAATGTTTGGCGCGTGATCGAGGTGCTGCGCGAATTAGAAATCCGCGCGCAAGCTGGCATCGCCGAAACACCCGACACGAGCTTACTCGCAGCATATCTGGCAAAACCGGTGCTAGAGATTCACGACACGAAGACTTTTCTCGCGTCCCTGCCGATCGAAACGCTCGCAATTCCCGAGCGAAACTAAGCAGCCACGGCCGCGGGTTTTCGCTCGATGAAAATGCGATAAACAAAACCGCCCAAAGCGCCACCGAGGAGTGGTCCAATCCAATAGACGTAATGGGCTTTCCAAAAACCCGCGGCCAGCGCAGGACCAAAAACGCGCGCCGGATTCATGGCCGCGCCTGTGAGCGGTCCACCAAAAAGAATGTCGAGCGTAATGGTCGCACCAATGGCGAAGCCGGCGACGGCGCGGCCGCGCCCACGTTCATCGACTGCGGTGGCGTGAACGACAAAGACAAGGAAGAACGTGAGAAGCGCTTCGACTACGATTCCCTGCGCCGCGTTCAGATCGATCGCGAGCTGCGGAGTGCCGGTGACGACGACATCGCGATTGAACAAACCGAGACAGATCAGAGCGGCGGTGAAGGCGCCGAGTAATTGCGCGATCCAGTAACGAATCGCATCCGCGATTCTCATGTGCCCGCCACAAACTAAACCGAATGTCACTGCGGGATTAAGTTGTCCGCCGGAAATATGCATGGTGGCGGTGGCGAAGGCTCCAATGGTGAGACCATGTGCGAGCGCCACGGCGACAATGTCGCCGCCGGCAGTCTTAATTGCGCCGATTCCGACGAAGACCAGGGCGAATGTTCCGATAAATTCTGCGAGGCAGGGGCGAAGCTTTTCCATCGCGCCATACAATCAAAACAACGCGGTGCTGACAACGGCGTTCTTCCCGATGCGAGATTATCCCCCGACGTAACCGGGATATTTGTCGTGCAACTGCTTCGCGAGTCGATCGGCCTCTTCTTTTTTGCCGGCTTTTGTAAAGGCGAAGGCTGCTTTTTCCAGAGCGCGCGGCGTAATTGTCGGATCGTCGTAGAGCAATGCGACCCCGAGGAAGGCTTTTCCCGCTTCCTCGAAGTGTGCGCGCTCGAGTTGGACATCGCCGGCGAGCAATCTCGCTTCGCCGTTCACGCGTCCCTCGGGCTGTAAACTCATGATTTCCTCCGCGATTTTTTGCGCATCATCGGGTTTATGCGCGCTGATTTTTGTCGATCCAAGCGCAAGTAACGCCTTCGCCTTGGCCGCGGGATCAGTCGCGACCTGCACATATTTTTCCAGGGCCGCTTCGGCCCCGGCAAAGTTTTTGAGTTTCGATTCCGTATCGCCGAGATAAAACCAGAACTTCGGCTTCACGTTTCCGAGATTGTCGCTTTGTCCAAGCGCGCCAAGATATTTTTCGGCAGCAACATAATTTTTTTCATTGTAAAAACCGAGCCCGAGCGACTCTAAAATCTCGGGTGGCACCTTTGCCGTTGGTCCGGCGACGAGAAAACTGTCCACCTCTTTAATGAGCGTGATCCGATCCCGAAGATAGAAAAAAGAAAGGAGTATTCTAACGGTTGCTGGATCATAATATTGTTCCTTGTTGAGTTTGCGGGCCGCATCCAGCGCAGGAAGCGCCGCTTTGTAATCCTTCGATTCAAATGCCGCTTTCCCGATAAAATAATTCGCGTCTGCGGCCCATTGGCTTTTGGGAAATTCCTTAAGCAGTTGGCGAAACGCCTCGGTCATTCCTTTTCCATTATTTTGCTGGCCAAGAATCAGCGCTTTCTGATGCAACGCCGTCTCGCGCTCCCGAACGTTTGGCAGATTACCGAGCAGCCAATTAAGATCGGCAAGCGCAGCGTCGTAATTTTTCAAGTCTTGGAAAGCTAGCGAGCGCTGGATCAGAGACTCGGGCACGCGAGGATTGTCTGGAAAATTTTTCAGGAAATAATTGAGCGATTCGACGACTTCTTCCGTGTTTTTCATCTGTGCACTGCACAAGGCGAGCTTGTAAGCCGATTCGGCGCGCAGCTTCGGGGATAACTGCGAAGCCCGCAGTGCGGTGTAAATCGGAGCGGCCTCGGCAAAATTTTGCGCCTTGTAATAAGCTTCCGCCTTCAGAAGTCTGGCCTGATCGGCGCGCTCGCCGGTTGGATTCGCCGTTATAAATTGATCGATTTCGCTGAGCAACGCCGGGGCGTTTGCATTGTAGAGATTGATCAGGCGCTGATATTGGGATTCCTTCGCCTCCTCGCGCTTGGGATATTTCTCGATGATCTGCAAATAAATTCGCTCCGCTTCATCGACATGGCCGAGGGCACGCTCAGCATTCGCCGCCGAAAGCATGACTTCTGGGCGCATATCTTCCGGTAATTGATCAAGCGTGTGTTTGTAATCGGCGAGTAATTGCGCGAATTGGCCAGATTGATATTCCAAACGTAGCAAGGCCGCTTGCGCGATTGGTCTCCAGCGCCCCGCCTCCGGCAGACTGCGCCCCTTCTGAAGAAGGCTGGCCGCTCTCTCTCCCATGGCATTGTCGATCTTGCCGTTTTCTGCTTGCTGCAACTCGAGGGCGATAAGACCGGCGCGCACGGTCGCTTCCGCTTTCAGCGACGCTTTCTGTGTTTCGTTTGCGAGCGCTTCGTATTGCTTGAGCGCTTCAGCCTTCCGTCCACTCGCTAGCAAAATCGAAGCAACCGTGGTCCGAGAGTCTTCCCGGTATAAATTCGGATGCTTCGCGTCAATGACCTGCAAATAAAGATCGCGCGCTTCATCCTTGCGACCGAGCGCTTCGAGGCATCGCGCTTCAAAGTATCGCGCGGAAAGCACGGCGGAAGCCTCTTTCACTTTCGCAGCCGCACGATGAAATAAAGGCAGCGCGGCACTGTATTCCTTCTGCGTGAAATGAGCCTCTGCCATACGATATGCGGCCAGACCCGCAAACTCACTCTCGCCAAACTTATCCAGAACGATTTGAAAATTTGTGCGCGCGAGTTTTTCTTTGTTCAGCGCCCGATAACATTCACCCAGACAAAAATAGGCATTGGCGCGCCCGCCTCCGCTCGAAAATTGATCGAGATATTTTTGGTACTCGGGGACCGCAAGATCGTAAAGTTTTCGGCCAAGAAGAGCGTTCGCATAATCGAGTTGCCGTTGCGCCGGCGATTCTCCTTCGACCGATGAAGCTTCAGGAGGATTCTCATTCGTCGGTCGTGGTGCCGTCGCTTCCACTGGCGGTTCATCCGCCGGCTGAGCCCGGCGCACTTCAGGAACGCGTTGCCCGAAAACGGGGCGCAAGACTAACAGCGTTACTGTCAGACAAACGAGGCCGACCGCGCCTCGCGTTATGTTCATTTTGCCGTGGCGAAAGCGACGTTCGTTATGCCCGCTTCGCTGCAGATATTCAACACTCCGACAATGTTTTTATAAGCGCCGGCTTCGTCACCACGAATCACGACCGCCTGGTCGGCATTCAATTGCACCAAACCTTTTAGCAGATCCATGAGCTCGGCGCTCGACAATGTGCGTCGATTAACGACGACGTTGCCGTCCGCTTTCACATTCACGATCACGTCGCCAATTGGCGCGGTTTTTTCCTTGGCTGCGCTCGCTTTTGGAACTTTTACGTCCAACTCATTTTCGTTCCGAGCCGCATTCCAAGTCATGAGGAAGAAAATCAGCAGCAGCAGCAATACATCGACAAGCGGCGCCAACTGAATGCCCGGATGTTGCAAGGTAACGCGACCGCGCAAGTTCATATGAGCAGAAATCGAGTTTGGAATTCGAAACTTTCGACCGGCGCCGCGGCCTTAAAATTCATCTTCGAGTAAGACCGGCGTGCGCTCTGTTCGCTTGTTGTAATAAAGCGAGAGCAATGCGAGCACGTGCGTCACCCCGGATTCCAGTTCTGAAATCAACTTCTGCGCACGACCGCGAAAGAACGCGTAGAAAATCATCGCCGGAATACCAATGGCAAGGCCAGCCGACGTGTTGATCAATGCTTCACTGATGCCTTTGGAAAGCTGCACATAACGCGCAGACCCGAGATCCGCGCCAAGTGCGCCGAACGATCGAATGATTCCGATGACCGTGCCAAGTAAGCCGAGCATCGGCGCAATCATGCCGATATCCGCAAGGTAAGTGACACGGTTGTTCAAACTCGCGGCCGCACGCGTTCCTTCCGTTTCGGCAATTTCGCGAACTTGTTGAAAATCCGCGTTTGGATTTTTCGTCGTGAAATCGAGCATCTTTTGCACGACGCGTGCGAGGGCTTCGCCGTGACGATTCGAGACGGCGAGCAAGCCAAGATGATCCCGTTTCCGCAACAACGCGTCAGCCGTGGCCATGTAACCGCTCGAGGCGACCGCGCCGCGGCGGATCGTCAACAAATAAACGATCACGAGCATGACCGAAAAGATCGACAATAAAAAGAGCGGCACCATCACCGGCCCAGCCTGGATCATTGCATCGAGAATGGAGCGCGATCGCGGCATATCCGGCACAATTGCGGGCGTAGCGGTTTGCGCGAGAAGAGGCGTTGCCTTCGCCAGAGCGGCAAAGACCAGGAGGTTAATTTTCATGCCGAAAGTTCGTTTATCATAGGCGGCGGACGCGAAGGACGCAAACGTCGACAGGCTGGTCAGACAAATTTGTCGCCGGCAACCCAGCGGCGGACACGAAAAATGTGTGCGGGTTGTGTCTGTGGATCGAGCTCGATGTAATTCCTTCGCCCATGCCAGATGTAGCGAGCATCGCTCAGCAGGTCGTGCACTTGATACGTGTCGGTTTCCATCCCACCGAACGTTTCAAACGGAACATGGATATAGGAGTTTTGCGCCCGATATGGATCGAGATTCACCACAATCAGAATGATGTTGTCCCGCGCCGGAGTCATTTTGCCGTAGAAAAGAATGGCATCGTTGTCTGCGTCGAAGAATTGCAGGTTATCGTAAAACTGGAGCGCGCGGTTTTCCTTCCGAATGCGATTCAAAAGCGTAATCCAATCTTTAATGTTGCCCGGCGCGTTCCAATCACGCTCTTTCCACTGATACTTTTCTGAATCGAGATATTCCTCACGACCGGGCAGGGGGGCGTTCTCACACAGCTCAAATCCGCTGTAGATGCCGTAAAGGCTCGACAGTGTTGCGGCCAGCACCGAGCGAATGATGAACGCGGGCTGGCCGCCGTTTTGCAGAAAAGGTGGAAGAATGTCCGGCGTATTGGGCCAAAGATTGCCACGAAAATATTCGCGCATCTCGGTCTGCGTCAGCTCCGTGAAGTACTCAATCAGTTCGCGCTTGTAATTTCGCCAGGTGAAATAGGTGTAGCTCTGCGTAAAGCCGGCCTTCGCGAGCACCTTCATCATCTTCGGTCTCGTGAACGCCTCGGAAAGAAAGATCACGTCGGGATATTTTTCGCGCACGCCTGAGATCAAGTACTCCCAGAACGGGACCGGCTTTGTGTGCGGATTGTCGACCCGAAAAATACGCACGCCCCGATCCGCCCAAAAGAGAATGATACTTTTCATCTCCTCCCAAAGTTCCGGCCAGTTCGCACAGCGGAAGTTTAACGGAAAAATGTCCTCATATTTTTTTGGCGGATTCTCCGCATACTTGATTGTACCGTCCGGGCGTTTGTAAAACCACTCCGGATGTTCGCGCACGTAGGGATGATCGGGTGAGCAGTTGAGGGCAAAGTCGAGCGCGACTTCCATGCCGCGGTTTCGTATTTCACTTTCAAGCCATTCAAAATCCTCCAGTGTCCCGAGAGATGGTTCGACCGCCTTATGGCCTCCCGCTTTGCTGCCGATCGCGTAGGGGACTCCGGGCTCGTCCGGCTGACTGGTGACCGAATTATTTCGACCTTTTCGATTCGTATGACCGATCGGGTGAATCGGCGGAAAATAGATGACGTCGAATCCCATCGCCTTTGCATAATCGACCCGAGGCAGACAATCGCGGAATGTCGATCCACGATCCCCGCGACCTTCGGCGGAGCGCGGAAAGAATTCATACCACGCGGCAGCGCGCGCACCGGGTCGGTCAACCACCACGCGCGGAGGCGGCGCGTACTGCGTCGCGCCGGAATGCTCAGCGTAAGTCGCCATGAGAACCTCTAGTTCACCCGACTCTGCGATCGCATTTACCTGCGCATTTTCGCTCATACGCATTTTTTCGGCGAGCTCATGGAGTCGTGCCGCATCTTCCATC
>CATPCN010000638.1 GCA_955652855.1 uncultured Chthoniobacterales bacterium
AGCCACGATGTTGATAAACCACTGCACGACGACTTCAGGAGAGCTGGCGAGTATCGCATCTAGGAATTCCGCCATCCCGATTGATCTTGCAGTATCCCACCCATGCTGCTTGCAGAAGTGTCTGGCTCCCTTAATCGTGAACCCCACATATTGCTTCCGTCCCGCTTGGGGATAGTAGCTGTCAATCAACACGGTGACGCGATCGTTTATGCGGTCTTCCACAACGCTGCAATCCCGTGCGATGACTCGAATACAGTCGAGCCGCTCATCGAAGAACGCGCAGGGACGAAAGGTAACGGTGTTTCCCGAGAAGGTGTCCTTAACGAGAGTGTCGAGTTTTTCCATCGTCTTCATATACGTTTACTCCATAGCTTTTTGCTGTAGCGCCGTTCATAACCTATCGGCGCATGCGCCAAGTCTGGGTCCTCATTGACCCAATTCCACCGTTCAATCGATCCGTGAACACCCTGTTCGCGGCCGGGATCTTCCCGGACCAAAACGACGAAGACCCGCCCCGAAAGAGGGGTCATAACCATTGGGTGCCCATCAAATGGACTGCCAAGCCACTCGTAGTCAACCTCAGAACGCCAAGTATACACCACGACCGCTTGGTCAGCGTCCATGTCTTCGCCCAAAGCCAACGGACGCATTAGCCCGCGAAAGGCGTGCCTCGCAAAAAGCAAACCCTCTTGGACGATTCCGTAGTACTGAGCGATGGCTGTAGCAAGGCCCCTACCCCTGTATTGCTGGATAGTGGCATTGCTTACACCTAATTTTACCGTGTTCTCTGGATCGAATGGAGACGGGGCTTCAACGATGTCGGCATAGATCCCCGCTCGTTGAAAGTCTCTCATCTTCAAAAGTGCCTTAAGCTAGGAGAATCGGTCCGAACGCAATCGAATCGGACTAACGTATTCCTTAGATTCTAGACACTTCCAAAACATTAGTCAATGTGGATGTTTTGGATTGTTTTTGGCGAATCGTTGTGGCCGCCTGCCGACGTTTCGCTCGAATGCGCCGAAGGGTTCCTGAAAATTGATTCAATTTGTAGGCGCGTTTTCCGCCAAGATCAGCACGCCCTCCGTATCGCCACCCCGGTGCGTCCGCTCGTATCTGCTCGGCGTGCCTTCATAATCGCGAGACGGTATAATTCTAAATTCAAGCCGAATTTCAAAAAAGGTTGATGTCTGAACAGTTCGTGTGTTTCGAAAGCCATTTACTTACGGAGGATCGGTAGTGTGGGTCCTTGTACGCCTGATCCCATGACAGATTTGCCCAGGCAGCCATCACAGGTCGGGGCATCGCTCCCAAGCGCTTCGTAATTTGTCGGTGGCCTGCTCCCTCCGACATCAACGTACGAACGAGTTGCTTTACAGGTAGAAGCGGGTCGTCCCGCAGTGCCTTTCGCTTCCGCCGTTCCTGCATGTGGCGTGGTGTTCGGTCAACTTGATCGGGCTTTGTCGGAACGGCCCCTTCCACGTCCTCGTCGGACATCGCGCCCTGGGCAATGGTACTGCCAGGTGCGGGCGCTGCAGCCAGCGATGTATCAAGGGCACTCCACGGCGGCGTGATTTCCCTATCTCTTTCCGCTTTGTTGATCTGGTTCGCAACTTCGTCGTCAACTCTTTGCTCGATCGCATCCCAGATCAGCCGAGATGTATGTTCCTCACCCATCTCCTTGTTGACGGTCGCGCGAATCCATTCCATGATGCGGCTGGCGTCGGATTTGAGTTGGGTGCGAAACGGCTCAACGGAGCCGAGGGACGGAAACGCTTCTATGTATACTCTAAGGGTCTTGATGGCAATTTGCTCGAGATCTCGCTCTAGCCAATAACGATCCCCCTGCATGGTTGGCGCATTCGGGGATAGTGTTCTAGCACTCCACTCGGGATTTAGCAAAAGGCCCCGCATCTGCCTGTGGGCCCGGACGGACATATTGAGTTCCCGCTCCGCTTCGTCGAGCCTGTGCCGCTGGCTTTGAGTGAACTCGGGTTCGTGGCGAGGCATCGCTCCCTTTGCGATTCCCTAGGACTTAAGCCGCCAGCGAGTAGGGTACTCGCTTGTCGCCTGGCCGGGCTAGGCGGCTACAACCATTTTAACTTTGACCGCCGATTCGTCACTTCTCGCGTGCGGGGCTGCCAAACGCGCGAGTTAGGCTGAGGGCTAGTCTGGCAGTTTTCCTTCTGCCGTGGCGATGCCGTATGGCGCGTTCGATGACGCTTCCTGAAGCACTGCTCCGCTCACCCTAACCAGAACGTGAACGTTTCCGACTACGCCATCGCAAACGACCTCCTGCTGATCGTGGGAAGCATGGAGTACCCTTTTGGTCGCCCTCACCTTTTGCGCCGACAAGTACAGGAATTGGCCACTCTTAGCGTAGAACTTCAATTCAAACGGTAGCTTTACCTGGTTCTGTTCAGTGCCGCCATCCTTGTTTCTCAGCGTAAGATTCGCGTACTTGGCCGTGCCGTCCACTTCGTACACAACTTCCTTCATGCTGGATTGCGGCGAGGCGAGCGCCGCCACGAAGAGAGCGATTCCTAGCGCTTTCGTCATAGCCGCCCATCGGCACTAAACCATGGAAAGTTTACGTGAGCAGAGACACGCAAGGCCACCGGGTTGCATTGTTCCCCTTTGTGCGGCTGCCGCTCCCTGCCTTCATTTCCTGCCCAATTGGTGCTTTCCCTGGCGGCCGCCGATTGCTTTCGGGAAGAGGGTGTACTGGATGCGAGTTCTTCTAGCAAGCTCGTCACTCGATCCATGGCGTCCTGTTGAACACGTAATTGCTTCACCACCTTCTGAAGTCTAAACATGTGATCTGCAGAGAGTGTCCCGCGTCGATTCGCCGGATGCTGCACGACTCCTTCCTGCCCGCCTTCCAGCCCAGACAGCAACTCCGACATGGTCATGCCTAAGACACCGGCGACCTTGGCCAAGTTCGCAAAGCTGATGTTCTTCTCGCCACGCTCGATCTGGCCGATGTAGGTCCGATGGAACCCGCTGATGTGGGCGAATTCCTCTTGCGACCATTTCTTAGCCGCACGAAGCTCGTGGACACGTTTGCCCAAAAGTACCAGTAGTTCTCGCACCTCTCAAGAGTGTGGAAGCTTATAGGTCAGACCACTACAGCCAATGAATAGCACCGCCGATAGATACCAGAAGGACTGCACATGGCAATAATCTGCGTCACATGCGGGTCGATCAGGGATCGAGCTGTTAAGACCATGCAGGGAACCTTCTTGATGGAGTGTTTCCTCTGGCTATTATTCGTCCTGCCCGGCTTGATCTATTCCATCTGGCGCCTCACTGCGGATTCCGGCGAAGGCGAACGCTGATTCCGAAGGGAACGCGAACGGCATTCCGGGCCGAAGGCGAACAGTTTCGGAGCGTAGCGACGCTGGCATCTCGATTGTGCAGCAAGTGTTCGTCTTCGTCAAGAAAAACCTATCCGGAGCGTAGCGCAGGAC
>CATPCN010000639.1 GCA_955652855.1 uncultured Chthoniobacterales bacterium
ACGCAAAGATTCAAGCAAACGGGGATCGCGCATCGGAAAGAGCGAAGTTTTTCCAATGATGCGCAGATAAAAAAATGCGAGCGTCGCGCCGATGCCGATGATCGGCAGAAAATCGAGAATGCTCACGCGCACTCCCGTTCCGTGAAGCGCCGGCAGGACCACGATATACATATCGAGCATTTGCATGAGGACGAGCCAACCGGCGAGAAGGCAGAGTTTGTGCGGCTTCTTTTTGACTCCCTGCAGGAGCAAGAACGCAAATGCTCCGAAAAATCTTCCGATTACCAAAAGTGTGCTCAGCGCATGCCACGATTCCGTATTTCGCCGGATAAAATATTCCGTCTCCTCCGGCATGTTCGCGTACCAGATGAGCATGTACTGGCTGAAGCCGATGTAGGCCCAGAAAACCGTGAACGCGAGCATCCACTTTCCCATGATGTGGTAATGCTCCATCGTGACCGTTTCCTTCAAATATCCGGCGCGGCGCAACGCGGTAATGATGAGAACAAGCAGCGACATCGAGCTGCCCATCGCGCCGGCGAAAATATAAACGCCGAACATGGTGGAGAACCATTTGTAATCGATGCCGAGCAGCCAATCGTATGCGCCAAAACTGAGCGAGAGCGCGAAGAGCGGCAGCGAAATGAACGCCACCTTACGCATCTTGAGCGTAAAATCCGGATTTCCATCTCGATCTTGTCGGACCGAGAACCGCCGCAGCAGATAAGCGCTCAGGATGAAGAACGCGAAATAAAACACCGTGCGGATGATGTAGAAATTCCAGTTCAAATAAGCGCGCTTTGAATCCAAAGCGGCTTCCTGCCCGGGCGGAATGTTCATCCACTCGTAAAGTTGATGTCGGAAAAAGAGCACCGGCAAAAAGAAGAGAGCCAGGAGCGGAAAAAGCAGACCGATGTTCTCGAGCTGCCGCCGCACGACGACCGACCATTCCGCATCCGTGACGTGATGGATGATCGTCCATAGAAAACATCCGGCACAGAGCGTGAAGAAAAACGCGAAGGCGAAGAGCCAGGAAAAACTAAACTGCCGCGGATAAAAATATGCGCCGACGAAACTGAGACCAAGCCCGATGATTGCAAGCAGCGCGAGTAAGATCGACAATCCCCCGAAACGATTGCGCTCGAAATATTCGCCTTCCGGCGATGGGACCACGTGAGATCGTTCGCTCATTTCTTCGGTGCCTCCGGTTTCGCCTCGGGTTTGGTTTCCGCCGGCTTATCCAGATCCGCGCGATGTTCCGCCGGCACATCGTTCGCGGTCGCGTTTTGGCTGCGCTGCAGCGCGCGGAGATAAGCAATGATCGCCCAGCGATCCGCCACCATCACGCTGGGCCCGTACGCCATCATCGTGTTCTTACCGTTCGTGATCGTGTTGAAAACTTCGCCGTCCGCCATTTTGCGAATTCGTTCATCTTGCAACGTCACCACCGTCGCCAAGCCATATTGTTTGGTGATGCCATCACCCGCCGCCGCCGCGCCGTGGCACATGGCGCAAGTGATGTTGAAGCGCTGTTGTCCGCGCTCCAGCAATTGCGGCGTGACCTCAACCGGAATTCCGGTCCCCCACTGGTCGCCCATTTTGCCGGTGTCATAATAATCGGCGCCCGCGCTGAACCCGATCCGCGGATGAACTTCAGCCGGGGGGGCATTCGCCGCCGGCGTGGCGATCGTTTGCGGTTTGGGCATTTCGTAACCAAGCGGAACAGTTCCGGTGACCGGCACACGCGCGCCGCGTCCGTCTGCAAAAAAAGCGAGCGGCGCCTGGGCGCGCACTTTCGGCTGGCGCACCATGTCGGGAAAAATCTCGATCGGTGACCCTGTGCTCTTTTGTCCGCGAAAACCAAAAATCGCGACGAGCGCAATTCCGAGAAGCAGAAAAATGAGAAAGAAGCCGCGCAACATAATCTTAGTCTTCGTGCACGAGGGTGATGTGCTGACCTCCGCTGCTTTCGAGAAGCTCGCGCGCCTCGAGCTCGGTAAAACGTGGATCGCGCGCTTCGATCACGAGAAAAAATCCGTCGTTGGTCGCGCGCGCGAAGCGGTCCCAGTTAAAAATCGGATGATACCAGCGCGGCAGGCCGTTCATAATCAGCATCGCGAAAAATGCCGTGAACGCAGCAAAGAGCACGGTGAGCTCAAACATGATTGGGAAAAATGCCGGGACCGTGAAAAAGTTCGTCGGCTTGCCGTGCACAGTGAGCGGGTAGATGAACCAGGATGGTCCGAACTCCATAACCGCCGCGGTAAGCAAACCGGTAATCCCGCCGACGAGCACAGCGGAACTTAGCCACGATTTGCCCAATCCCATTGCTTCGTCCATTCCGTGAATCGGAAACGGCGAGTGCACATCCCAGCGTTTGAATCCGGCATCGCGCACGCGTTTGGCCGCTTCGTAAAGCGCGGCTGCGCTCGGATATTCCGCCGCGATTCCGTAAACTTTGTGGCCGTAGGGCGTTTTCATGTCCGCTCCTGTCCGGCGTTGACCGTGTGATGTTCAAGCGCCGACGCGTAATGCGGATCGGCTTCCGGCAGCACGATTTTCACTTCCGACATCGCGATCATCGGCAGATAACGAATGAAAAGCAGGAAGAGCGAAGTGAAAATGCCGAGCGTCCCGACAAATGTCCAGATGTCGACCCAAGTCGGATAAAACATTCCCCAGGACGACGGCAGAAAATCTCGATGTAATCCGCCGACGATGATGATGAAACGCTCGAACCACATGCCGGCGTTCACGCACATGCACACGAAATAGACGACGAAGATATTTCGGCGGCACCACCGGAACCAGAACAACTGCGGCGAGAGCATATTGCAAAACAACATACCCACCCACCAATACCACCAGTAAGGGCCAAAGACGCGGTTCCAAAAGGCGAAGCGCTCGTAGGCATTGCCGCTGTACCACGCCGTGAAAAATTCCATCATGTAGGCATAGGTAACGAAGGAGCCGGTCAACAGAATGATCTTGGCCATTTTGTCGATGTGCTGCGGCGTGATGATGTCCTGCAATTTAAAAATGGCGCGCGCCGGAATCAGCAGCGTCAACACCATGGCGAATCCGCCGAAGATGGCGCCAGCCACAAAGTAGGGCGGAAAAATTGTCGTGTGCCACGTCGGCAAGATCGACGTAGCGAAGTCGAACGAAACGACGCTATGCACGGAGAGCACCAGCGGCGTCGCAAGACCGGCCAAAAGCAAATACGCCATTTCGTAATGGCGCCAGTTGCGGTTCGAGCCGCGCCAGCCGACTGCGAAAATGCCGAAGAGCAATTTCTTGATCTTCGAGGTCGCACGATCGCGCAGCGTCGCCAGATCGGGAATCAATCCCGTGTACCAAAACAGCACCGAGACCGAAAAGTACGTCGAGACGGCAAACACGTCCCAGAGCAGCGGACTGCGAAAGTTTGGCCAGATGCCGTAGTTGTTTGGCAACGGCGCGAGATACCACGCCATCCAGACGCGGCCGACGTGCACACCGGGAAAAATCGCCGCGCAAATGACGGCGAAAAGTGTCATCGCTTCAGCCGAACGATTGATCGACGTGCGCCATTTTTGCCGCAGCAAAAATAAAATGGCCGAGATGAGCGTGCCGGCGTGTCCGATACCGATCCAGAAAACGAAGTTGGTAATGTCCCAGGCCCAACCGACCGGATGATTGAGTCCCCATGTGCCAACGCCGGTGGAAATTTGATAGCCCAAACAAAAGAGACCGAACGTGGCGATGCCGCCGGTGATCGCAAACGCGACCCACCACCAGCGCGGCGCGGGCTGCTCGACCACGCTGGAAATGCGATCGGTGATCCAGTTGAAGTTCCGTTTGTTTAAGACAAGCGGAACGCGCGCGAGCGGTTGCTCCACGGCGGCGGAGGCTTCGATCACTTCTTCCGCTGTCGAGCCGCCGTTCACTCTTCTTCCTCCACGTTTTTATGTCGATCTTGTCCGTTCTTCGCACCTTTGCTGTCCAAACTCGCGACGCCGATTTTGTCCGCATCCGGCATTCGCGGATTCGGATTGCGAATGCGCGCCAGATAACTTGTTCGCGTGTTCACATTCAAATATTGCAGCAGCCGATAATTCCGGTCCTGCGCTTTCATCTTCGACACTTTGCTCTCCGGATCTTTGATATCGCCGAAAACGATCGCTTCCGTTGGGCACGCTTGCGCACACGCGCTCGTGAATGAATCGCGCGGAATCTTCGTGTTCGCCGATGCGCCGGCCCGCACGTGCGCGGCGATTTTCGCCTCTTCGATTCGCTGCACACAAAACGTGCATTTCTCCATCACGCCGCGCATGCGCACGGTGACGTTCGGATTTTTTTGTAGCTTCACGATGTCGGGCGTGCCTTTGGTCGTGAGCGGCCCGAAATATTCTTTGTAAACGCTGAACGCGCCGGCGATTTTCTTTTTTCCAACCGGCCGCTGGTTGTAATCGAAGTAATTAAAGCGGCGCACTTTGAACGGGCAATTGTTCGCGCAATACCGGGTGCCGATGCAACGGTTGTAAGCCATCACGTTCAATCCATCTTCGCTGTGAACCGTCGCGTTCACCGGACAGACGGTTTCACAGGGCGCGTTCTCGCAGTGCTGACACATCATCGGCTCGTGCACGATCTCGGGATCTTCCGGCCAGTCGCCCTGGTCCTGATCGAACGCTTTGGCGCTCGCGTAATAACGATCGATTCGCAGCCAATGCATCGCGCGACCGTGGCCGACCTGCAATTTGCCGACGATCGGAATGTTGTTTTCGCTCTGACAAGCAATGACGCACGCGCTGCAACCAGTGCAGACGTTAAGATCGACAGTCATACCCCACTGCTGCGGCGCGTCGAGCGGCGGATGGCTGTAGAGCGAAGGCAAGCTCGACGGCAGTTCGTCGTCGCCCGCAATTTTTTTCACGAACTCATTGTCCGCGCGATAATTCTCCAGCGTCGCCTCGCGCACGAGACCACGACCTTCGATGCTCCAATGATCTTGCGTGATGGAGAGCGGATATTTGCCACCCGTCTTCGTGACACTCACGCTCGCGATCGTTGTTCCGTCGGCCACGATAAAGTGGGGATTCGTCGCGGTGCGCAAAAGATAACCGTTGAATCCAGCTTCCTCGCCGACCGGCCCAGTTTGTTTCCTGCCGTAACCGAGCGGGATCGTCACCGAATTGTCCGCGTGGCCGGGCAAAATGACTGCCGCGATCACCAGCTCGCGTTTAATCCGCAGCTCGGTTGATTCGTCGTTACCCTCGGTGACCGCAATCTGCACAAGATCGCCAGTTTGCACGTCGATCGTTTTCGCAAAAGCCGGGCTCATGAGCGCGGCATTGTCCCAGGTGAGCTTCGTGATCGGATCGGGCAACTCTTGCAGCCAGCCGTTATTAATATAGCGGCCGTCATCCATCGCGTAGCTCGGGACAAGTACGATCTCGGGAGATTCCGCGGTCGGCGCCGGTGCAGAATTCCAAAGCTTGGCCGCGGAACCTAGCGCGACGGCGGCATTAAAATTTGGCGACCGATCTTTTAGCGGAATGTGGGTCGTGTAACCGTCGCGCAGAAAATTCGACCACGCGCTCCGGAAATCACCCGGTGGATTCGTCGCGCGAAAAGTTTCCTGCACCAGCTCCGGACCTTCGACTTTTGGACGGCCGAGCAACGCGCTGAGCAATTCTATTTCCGACATTCCGCCAAAGAGCGGCAGAATCATCGGTTGGATCGACAAGTAGACACCTGTCGATGTAAGCGCGTCGCTCCACGACTCGAGATAATGCGCGGCCGGCACATGCCATCGGCTCAGCGCCGAGGTTGCGTCCTCGTGGTAGCCGAGCCGGACCACGTCCGAAACTTTTTTCTGAAGCTCTGACCAATCAAAACCAGGCTGCTTGGTCTCAATATCCCGCAGCAGTGCCCGCGGCGCATTATAAACCGGATCGCCGCCGAGAATGAAAAGCTGTTTGATCCGACCCTCCTGCATGTCCTTCGCGAGTAGCAAAATGCTCTGCATCCGCCGACGCGGCCCAATTTCGCGAACGATCATTGTTTGCCCAAGATTCTTCAGCGCGGAATTAATTCCGTAAGCGAGCAGCTGCACCACGACCGGTTGCTGCTGTCCGGCAAGGACGAGGCTCGCGCCAGGTTTTGCCGCAAGATCATTCGCTGCTTCGGTAATCCAGCGCTCATCGAACTGCATCGCACCTTCGGGCGCGGCCAACGAACCTAGTAACGCGCCCAATCCCGCGTCGTTCGTCGCCGCGGAAATTTTTCCAGCGAGCGCGTAAGCCAATGCCGCAATCTGACTGGCCGGCACGCGCAAACGATGGTCTGCCATTGCGCCGGTGAGCGTGAAACGGTTCTCCACAACGTAGAGGCGATTCATCATGTCTTCCGCCGCCGTCACCCGGCGACGCGAAGTGAATGCCCGCACCGATTCGAGGTCGCCCTGGCCGCAATCGAGGAAATCGCTATCCAGCGCGAGCACGACATCCGCATTCTCGAGACGCGGAATCAGTCGCACGTTCGGACCAAAGCCAATTTGCGTGGCGTCGGCTTGCGCTTCGCTGCGGAGCGCATCGTAAACGCACCAGCGCATTTTCGGGAAAGCTTTTTCCAGTTCGCCACGCAAACGTTCGCGCGTTGGCGAATGTGTTTCTTCGACGAGAAACGCCAGACCCGCGCCACCGTCTGCGGCGATTTGTTTGCGGAGATTGTCGATGTACGCGTCGAAGGCTGCGCGATCTTTCGTTTCGCCTTTTTCCACAAACCGTTTCGAGCGCGCGGGGTCGTAAAGATCGAGAACGGAGGCTTGCGCAAATGCATCGGTCGCGCCGCCGCTCGCGGCGTGAAGCGGATTGCCATCCACTTTGGTCGGCCGGCCATCGTGAGTCGTAACGACGAGTGGAATTGCGCCCGTTCGTCGCGGCATGGCCGTCGCGTAAAAAAGCGGCTTGCCCGGAATCGCCCACTCCACGCTCTTCGAGAATGGAACAAGATGCGCTTCAGGCCGGCGGCAACTGTTCAAACCAAATCCGGCCAGCGCCATCGATGCGCCCATCAATTTCAAAAAGCCGCGGCGCGACCAGTCGTCGCCTTCGAGCTGCGCGGCGCCGGCGGGAAATTCGCGCTCGAGCCAGCCGCGAAATTCGGGCGTGTCGCTCAGCTCGCCAAGGCTGCGCCAGTAACGCTTCCCGGTGAGAGATTCAGGCGGGTGTTGAAAAACGCGTTTCATCGATGACACCCCTGACAATTGATCGGCGGAGTGATGTTCCAACGCTCTTTCAACGTCTGACCGATCT
>CATPCN010000640.1 GCA_955652855.1 uncultured Chthoniobacterales bacterium
CCAATAGCCTCACCACGAAGTCGCTGCGCTCGTGGCTTGCACTTGGCGTTTCTCGGCGGCATTCTCGATTTTCGCCGGTCGACAAAATGATCATCATCACGCAACCCAGCGCCACCGAGGAACAGATCGACGCGATCGTGAAACGCGTGCGCGCGCTCGGTCTCGAAGCGCAGATCAGCCGCGGCGCTTCGCGTGTCATCATCGGCGTGATCGGCCCAGAGGATCTCGTGCGGGAGAAACCGCTCGCCGCGCTGGCGGGCGTCGAAGCGATCGTGCCGGTGCTCAAACCCTACAAGCTCGCCTCTTATGAATTGCGCGGCGCCGCCTCGGCGATTGCGATTGGCGACGTTAAAATCGGCGCTGACGAAGATGTCGTTCTCATTTCCGGGCCGTGTTCGGTCGAAAGTAGAGAGCAAATTGTCTCCATCGCGCGCACTGTGAAAAAATCCGGCGCGAAAGTTTTGCGCGGCGGCGCGTTTAAGCCGCGCACTTCGCCCTACAGTTTTCAAGGACTGCGCGAGGATGGTTTGCGTTTCCTTGCCGAAGCGCGCGCCGAAACTGGATTGCCCGTCATCACCGAGATCATGGACGCGCGTGATCTGTCGCTGGTCGAGAAATACGCCGATTGTTTGCAGATCGGCGCTCGCAACATGCAAAACTTTTCGCTTTTGAAGGAAGTCGGCCGCAGCCGTTTGCCCGTGCTGCTTAAGCGCGGATTCAGCGCCACGATCAACGAACTGATCATGAGCGCGGAATACATCTTGAGCGAAGGCAACATGAACGTCGCGCTGTGTGAGCGCGGCATTCGCACATTCGAAAGCGCCACGCGCTACACTCTCGATCTTAATGCGGTGCCGATTTTGAAATCGAAAACGCATCTTCCCGTTGTTGTCGATCCAACGCATGGCATCGGGCTGCGTGATTTCGTTCCGCAGATGTCGCTCGCCGCGGTCGCCGCCGGCGCCGACGCCGTTATGATCGAAGTGCATGATTCGCCCGAGCTCGCAAAAAGCGACGGCCATCAGGCACTCACCCCGGAGATTTTCGCAGAACTTGTCCCGCGTCTTCGCGCCGTCGCCGCGGCGATCGGACGAAAAATGTAGCGCATCGGCCAGCGGCCGGCTTGCCCTGCGGTTTGTTTCGGCGAAACATTGCCGGTGGACCATTCCAGCCCACTGCTGTTTCGTGTACTGAAAGCGCCGCCCATCGAGCGAAAGCTTCGAGAGATCGAAGAATCGCGCTGGCCGGTGAAATTTTCGCACGTGATCGGAGCGGCGCAGCCGTTTCTGGTCGCGGCGCTTTCGCATAAGATCGACAAGACGCTTTGGATTGTCTGTCCAAACGTACGCACGCAAGAATCGCTGCACGAAAGTCTGGTCAATTGGCGACCGGACGCACTCTTTCTTCCGGAAGCGGAATTTGCCGCCGTCGAAAATATCGTGCCCGATCCGGAGATCGCGGCGGAGCGGCTTGCGCTTTTCGCGCAGCTGCAAAGTGATGACACGCCGCGCGTGATCGTTGCAACGCAACCGGGTCTCGATCAATCGGCGCCAGCTCGCGGCGCTATCGCAAGATCGACAATAACTTTGCGGTCCGGTTCGCCGCAGAGCATGGAGCGACTGATCGAATCGCTCGTGACCGGCGGTTACGAACGCGTCGCGCAAGTTCATGCGCGCGGACAGTTCGCCGTGCGCGGCGGGATTCTCGATCTTTACTCATGGCAGGCGCCGTTGCCGGTGCGCGCCGAATTTTTCGGCGACGAAATCGAATCGCTGCGCGAATTCGATCTCGATACGCAAACATCCGTTCGCACTTTGCGCTCTGTCGATCTTCTCCTCGGCGGCGCGGAAGACGAAAGCGCAACGGTCCGCGATTACATCGACAAAGAACATCTGCGCATCGCCATCGAGCCGGAGGAAAACGAGGATGCCGAAATTCAAATCAGCGAAAGTTGGATCGAAACGGGCGCCGAAGATTTCAGCGGCGCGTTCCAAGATTGCGACGTAGGCGAGTTCGCCATCGGCGATTTCATGCTCGCGGAAACCAAGCGCACGCAGTTTCTTTCGCGCCTGGAAGAATGGCGCAAACAAAACGCGCGCGTCGTCATTTATTTCCAAAGCGAAGGCGAGATCGAGCGCTTCCGCGAAATCATCGGCGCGAGTAATGGCACGCTCGAACATGTCGATCTTGTCGAAGGCACACTCGGCCGCGGTTTTTGTTTTCCGGCGGGGAATCTTGTCGTTCTTTCCGCCTCGGAATTATTCGGCCGGTTTCCGGCGCACGGGCGACGGCGATTACAACGCGCGGAAAAATTCGGCCGGAACCGCGCGCAAATTGATTTCAGCGAGCTGAATGAAGGCGATCTCGTCGTGCATCTCGAGCACGGCGTCGGGCGTTTCCTTCAGCTCACGCGCATGACCGCGCCCGATGGCGACGAGCAGGAAGTGCTCGTGCTCGAATTCGCCGACGAGGCCAAACTCTACGTGCCACTCGAGCAGGCTTACCTCGTTTCGCGTTATGTCGGCGTCGGAAAAAGATCGCCGCACCTCAGTTCGCTCGCGGACGCGAAATGGGCGCGCGCCAAAAAAAATGCGTCGGCCTCGATCTTCGATTACGCCGGTAAAATGCTCGCGCTTCAGGCGGAACGGGAAACGAATGCGGGGCACGCCTTCAGGCACGACACGAAATGGCAAATGGAATTCGAACATTCGTTCCCGTTTCGTGAA
>CATPCN010000641.1 GCA_955652855.1 uncultured Chthoniobacterales bacterium
TCTCCGGGATTGGTCCAGCCGATCACCTTCGCATACTCAAAATCCGCGTGGTTTGCGACAGCCCAGGTGTGGGGGCCAACCTGCGTGATCACTCGGGACTTCGTCTGCGATACCGGCTCCTCGGAGCCTCGGGTCATAGCCCGCCGCTTAGAGGCGTTAGGGTCTGGATGAGCGCGCTTCGATATCTGGTCTCTCGTACTGGCTTTCTCTCCACCGCTGCTAATGAAGTAGGTGCGTTTATCAAAGCTATGCCAGGTGCTTTCCGCCCGGATGCCGAACTCTTAATAGGCATCCCCGGGCCCGGCCCGATTGAATCCCTGCCGGGGCTGCAATGCACAGTCCGCTCGCTTCGGCCGCAAAGCCACGGAACAGTCATGATTCGCTCCGACGAACCGGCAGCTCCTCCCGAAATTCGCGGAGACTTCCTATCCGCCGAGTACGATCGCACGCTGACTGTCCACATGATCCGTTACGCGCGCGACCTCCTTCGCCAGCCGTTGCTTCGCGAGTATCTCGGTGAGGAAATTTTTCCCGGCCATAGCTGCTCGTCTGAAGAGGAAATCATCAATGTGTGTCGTCAATGCCGGACGGGGGCTGGCAATTACGTCGGTACTTGCCGTATGGGGCAAGATTCTATGGCGGTTGTCGATCCAATGCTTCGCGTTCGCGGCGTCTCGGGGCTGCGCGTCGTCGATTCCTCGATCATGCCGACGATTGTGTCCGGCAACACAAACGGGCCAGTCATGGCCATTGCATGGCGAGCCGCGGATCTGATTCTGGCAGGGTCGACATAGCGGTGAAACTCCGGCCAACCACGTGATGATTCGCCAGCTGCCAGCCGCGCTGAGGCGATCCATAAGCCGAGCTTTGTGCCAGGGGCGTCTAAGCCAACATGCCAAGAAATACCGGGCGCAGCTTGTCGGAAAAATTCTTCCATACTGGCTCCAAACGGTAGACCCGAGGCACGACGGTTTTCTGTTAAGCGATGACGCAGTAAAAGGTCGCTGCGTGCCAAAGGAAAAACAACTCGCAACACAGGCGCGCATGGTCTGGGCATTTTCGCACGCGCATCTGCATGGCCTCGCCAACGCAAATGAATGCGTTCAGGCAGCCCAGAACGGTTACCGCTTTCTCACCGAAAAATTCGGTGACCACAAGAATGGCGGCTACTTCTGGAAAACGGATATTAGCGGCAAAACTACTAACGACCGAAAAATTCTCTATGGCCAATCGTTCGTGATTTATGCCCTGATCGAATATCACCGGGCGAGCAAAACAGTGGAGCCGTTGCGTCACGCGATCGAACTGTATCGTTTTATCGAGGAACATGCCCATGACCAAAAGAACAGAGGGTGGCTCGAGCACTTCACCTCTGATTGGAAGCCGCTTGGCGGCTATGACTCACTGGGAGAAGTGGAACTGATCGGCTACAAGAGCGCGAATACGCACCTGCATCTACAGGAATCGTTGACCGAGCTCTACGACGCAACCCGCGAAGCCAGCGTGAAGCAAAGCTTGGCAGAAGTGCTCGAAATCAACAAGCGCTATTTCTATCCAAAAAATCCTGCACGCTCGCACCTCCATTACAAGCCGGACTGGAGCGACGTGACGGATGCCAGCGACGTCGGACTATCGTATGGGCACAATGTCGAGTTCGCCCATCTGATGATTCGGACGGAAAATATTTTGGGTAGAACAGAGGACTGGCCGCACTTTTACTCACAGATCAATCATGCTCTGAAGTTTGGCTACGATCATCGCCGCGGTGGGTTGTATTACAGAGGCATGGACGATCGTCCGGCGTACGACACGACGAAAGTCTGGTGGGTCCAAGCGGAGATGATGTCCGCCCTCACCGAGGCATTGCTTCACGAAGAAAACGCCGAGCACCGAAGAGCGCTCCATCAGCTCGTCCATTTTGTAAATGAATTTCAAGGTGACAAGCTTGATGGCGTCTGGCTCAACGCCGTGACCAAGCAAGGCAAACCGACGAATACCAGTAAAGCGCACGGTTGGAAAGACAACTACCACGAAACGCGGGCGCTGGTGAAATTCACTGAGGCGTTCCTGGAATGACGGGCATCTCAGTAATTGAACACCGCGTTTGCTAGGAAGACCAACTGCTTAAACGAAAGTTGCTCACGCAAGGACCAAGTTTTCACGGCCGGGCGACGATACTACAAAAATGGCAATTGCCCGATGATGTCTTGGAGACCGCCGCGATTAACTAGAATCGCTCGATGCAAGCAAGCACATTCTTAATCGCCTGCTTCACTGCCTCAGCTCGCGAATAACCACTGGGGCTCTCAAGCAACGTCTTAAGTACGTCATCCGCGAAACGATTTGCCGGATCGGCGAAGAACTCGGCCAACACTGCCTTTACTGCCTGGCTTGTAACCGTTGGGTTATCCGAAACGCGCTCCGGCAGCCCTTGGCGCAACTCCAACCAACCTGACCAGATCAACACGTCATCGCCATCAAGAAGATAGAGCGTAAACTGCAGAGTTTTCTTCGCGCCGGGCCGCTTCTTCTCGAAAGTACGAAAAGCGCCCGCTCGCTTTCTATGGGGCAAAATCTCAAGCGGAAGTTCCACGGCTGCTTGTCGCACAATCCGCGCCGCGACTTCCGCGAGTTCTCCCCACACTGGATTTCGAGCCGTTTGCGGATCACGCCCTCGGTGTTCCAACAAAGCTTGGGTTCCAACTTTCTTATCTTCATACAAGGTCTTTGCCTTCTTCCATTGGAGTGCTCCTTTTCCGGCCTGGGGAGAATAAAGCAGCGGCAGTGCGGTAAGCCTCGGGAGTGCGGGGTCGAACTGTCCAGCTTCCACTAATCGTTCAAAGCGGACGACGATTAGTTCAATGAACCGCGCCAGGTGTCCCGTTACCAACGATGGGTCATCCAAAGGGCGATCGTTAATTAAATCGCGAAGGTCAGCCACAAAACCCGGCAGATTGTGATTGTACCGCCAGCGCCACCACGCAAGGCGCAGTTTGAGCGGCTCGTAAAGCTTCTTCGCTTTCCTTGCTGTTTGATAGGCACCGAGGGCTTCATCCTCACTCAGCTGCCGCAGCTTGTGAGCGGTCCCTGCCTGTGGAGGCGTACTGCTCCTTGTGCTGCGCGTCGCCTTCGGGGGCTTGCGTTTTCCCATCAGAGAACATCCGGCAGCGCATTCGCCGCCTTTTCCAGCGCGTCTCTTCCTACATGCGTGTAGTGCGCGGACATCGCCACTGAATCACGCCCTACGAGGGCCATGATCGCCGCATCAGGAACGCCAGCTTCTTTGAGCAGAGTGACTGCCGTGTGTCGCAAACAGTGAAAGGACAGATTGCAACCCCCCTCACGACGCGCACCACGGCCTCGGCCATGCGTCTTACGGCGAACGACCCAGGGCCACCCGCGTTTGCAGGCGTAACGAAACTGAGATAACACGCGCCAGCCAGCTATGCGTCTAAAAGATGGGGGATCCCAACCCTTCTTGTCCTGGTGGGCAACGGTTCTCGAA
>CATPCN010000642.1 GCA_955652855.1 uncultured Chthoniobacterales bacterium
CGAAGCCTGCCCCGACGCCAAGTCCAGACGATACTCCTTAGATGCAAGCTGCTGTGTCGCAGCTATTTCGGCATAGTTTGTGCCGCCCCAGATTTATGCTGCCATTTAACCCGGATATGTTATTCTCGCGCTCCTATGGCTATTCTTAAGAAAAACGCATTTTCCCGTCGAGTTCCCGATCTGGTGACCGAGGAACTGGTTGCGGTGCTTTCCCGGCGTGCATCCTTTGAGTTCAAGCAGCTCTTTGAAATCGTGCACGAAAATCTGCGTGCGCGAAACGCCGCCAGCGGGGGCGAAGAAATGCTGCGGTTGCGGGCATACGAGAAGTTGCAAAATCTCGTGGCGCGAGGCGCGGTCCGAAAGAATGGCAAGAAGTACAAAGGTCTTCCTTCGGCATTGGCCAGCGCGATCGCTCCGCAGAACGGATACATTCCTGCCGGCATCAGGTAATTTGAGATCCCGGGTGGGGATCGTAATCAGCCACCGCGAGTTTAGCGATGATTCGGGAGTATCTTCCAATCTTGCTGCAAATAATTGTGGCGATCGGTTTCGCGGTTTCCGCACTCGTTGTTAGCGTCCTCCTAGGCAAGGCGGGCCGGCGCACGGGCGCCAAAGATACCGCTTACGAATGCGGCATGGTGCCGCAAGGAGGAGCGCAGCCGCGATTCAGCGTAAAATTTTACCTCGTCGCGATGCTCTTCATTCTGTTCGATCTCGAAATCGTGTTCATGTACCCATGGGCGGTGGTCTATCGGGAAGCGATTGCTCAGAGCTCGCTGATCTTTTGGAGCATGCTGAGTTTTATCTCGATCTTGATGGTGGGATACGCCTACGCGCTCAAAAAAGGCGCGCTCGATTGGAAGAAATAGGGCGCAATTTTTTGGTCGCCCGTGCGATCGGGTTTCAGAAAGCCCACCAGCCTCGCACGAAAAGGCTGGCGAAAAGCGAAAGAAAAAGTAGCGACCAGACCGTAATAACCGCATTCCAAAATCTATTCGTCGCTACCAATGCAAAGAGGATGAAAACTGGAAACAGCGTCAATGTATAGCGCGGCGCGCTTCCGATAAATGTCGAGCTGGTGAATAGCAACCAACTTCCTGTGATCCAGCTGAGGATCGCGCAGATCAATCCGAGCGCGACGAAAACAAGCTCCTGCCCGCCGACGATCTCCGCCTGGTTGGGAGTGCGATGAAGATTGCCGATGGCCGCGTGAATTCCAACCCACGGCCACGCAAATGATGCGGCAAAAAACTCTTTTCTTCGGTGCACAAACGAGAACGCGTCGCCGGCAACGTTCCAGTTAATCAGGAGATAAACCGCAAAACCCGCAGGCACGATGGCAATCCAAAGCCAGCGCCAGTTCCAACGTTTAGTGATCCAGCATTGGTGCGCAGCTTCGACGGCCAGCGTGGGAAGCAAAACAACTCCGGTGGGTCGTGTCATACAACACAACGCACCGAGCAGACCGGCCAACAGCCAGTACCCGCTACGCTCTGAGAGCAGAGAACCAAGACCCAGCGCGAGAAATAGGCTCTCGGTGAAACCGATGTGCAGGAAATAAGCAGTCGGAAAAATTAAGAAAAACCACACAGTGCGCAGCGCAATTCCGCAGGGTGATCAAGCTGCACCAGCCGCCGAAGGAGAAGCGCCGCGACGACGGACGCGACACCCGAGACGATGAACGTGCTGATGAGATAATCTCCGTTGATTTGCGCGACGAGCCGCACACACCACGGGAAGAACGGGTAAAACAAAATCTTGATCGCAGGTAGACCGCTGTAACCTGCTTTGGCCAAACTTTGGTAATGAAGCGCATCCCAACGATTCCAAATGTCGAACCACGGATGGGCGCCGCCCTCCAATCGTTTGTCTTCGAGAATTTGATAGCTCCTCACTCCGAATGCGAAGAGCAAGATCTTAGTCGCCAACACCCAACCGATCACGAGCCAATCGTCCTTCGGCAACAGCGCAATCGCCCCGCCGAATACCTTTTCCTTGATGAACACTAAGCTTGCGGTTTGCGTCATATGAACAGATGAAATGCTCCGTTTGTGCCGCGTGCTGCTTCGATATTTACTTATCGATCTTCCGGCGAAATGACTACTCAATAAACGCAGTCGCCGCCGCCGGTTTCACGCTTGCACGGTCGCCATTCCCCGCCTAATACCTTAGCTTCATGGTTCACCACATCGTCCTCTTCAAGCTCAAGCCCGAGGTCACTCCCGCGCGTCTCGAGGAAATGATGATGAACACTCGCATGCAGCTTCTGAAAATTCAGGAAGTGCTCAGCATCAAATGCGGCAAGCGCATTGATCCAGAAGTTCCGTGGCCGTTTTTCATCGCGATCGATTTCGAGTCGATGGACAAATACGCGATTTTTCGCGAGGACCCGATCCATGTGAAATTCATGGAGGAAGTGGTCAAGCCGAACACTTCGGACTCGCTCACGCTCGACTTCGAGATGGATCCGGGCAAAGACGTGCGCTTTTCCTAAGATCGACATAATCTGATAGATTGTTTCGATTCGAATCGGGCGTGACCAGTTGATCTCGCGATGAAAAAGAAAGCCATCCTGCTCGCCGGCGGCGCCGGGACGCGTCTCTTTCCGCTCACGCAAATTGTCTGCAAACAGCTTCTGCCGGTTTACGACAAGCCGATGATCTGTTATCCGCTCGCCACCTTGATGCTCGGCGGTTTGCGGGAAGTGTTGATCATCTCGACGCCAAAAGATCTGCCGATGCTGAAAAATTATCTCGGCGACGGCTCGCAACTCGGCATTCGAATCGATTATGCCGAGCAGCCGAAACCGGACGGAATCGCGCAGGCGTTCTTAATCGGCGCTAAATTTCTCGGCGGATCCGGAGCGTCGCTGATTCTTGGCGACAATATCTTTTACGGGAAATTGGATTTCTATCGCGAAGCGTTGGCGATCCAAAGCGGTGCTTGCATCTTCGGCTATCAGGCGCGCGATCCGCAGCGCTACGGCGTTGTCGAGTTCGGATCGGATGGACGCGCCATCAGTCTCGAAGAAAAACCGAAACGTCCAAAAAGTCAGTTCGCCGTTCCAGGGCTCTATGTTTACGACGAAGAAGTTGTCGATCTTTGCAAAACGCTAAAACCGTCCGCGCGCGGCGAGCTTGAGATCACCGATCTGAATTTGCTTTATCTAAAACGAGGCGATCTGCACGTGAAACTGCTCAGCCGCGGGATGGCGTGGCTCGACACTGGCACGCAAACGAGTTTGCTCGAAGCGGGAAACTACATCGCGACGATCGAACATCGACAGGGACTAAAAATCGCCTGTCTCGAAGAGGTCGCGCTGCGAATGGGTTTTATTACGCAAGCCGATCTCGGCGCGATTATCGATGGACTGCCGAAGGCCGAGTACCGCGAATATTTGCGACTAGTCTGCGAAGAGGGACCTAACGCGGCCCAGCCTGTCGGCTGACTAAATCATTTTGGCTGCTCGCGCAGCAGATGATTCGTATCGGCAAGAAGTTTCGTGATCGCATCCGGCTCGGTCGCGTCGTAATAGCCGCGGATCGTTCCAGATCGATCCACCAAAATCATGCGCGAGCTGTGCACAGGAATTCCTTCGGCGTCGCTGCCGTCCGAAACCGCCAGCTTGAATCCGTTGCGCGAAAGATTGTAGATCGCCGATCTAGATCCAGTGAGAAAATCCCAGCGCTGCGGCTGCGCGTTTAATTTTTCCGCGTAACCACGCAGGACATCCGGCGTGTCCTTATCTGGATCGACACTAAACGAAACAAGATGCACGTCGGTCTTTCCGAGCGGCTTTTGCAGCTCACTCATTCGTGTGCTGATCATCGGACATGGACCAGGACAAGTCGTATAAATAAAATCCGCGATCCAAATTTTCCCGTTCAATTCCGCCGAGCCGAACATCCGCCCGTTTTGATTCACAAGCTGAAAAGGCGGTACCGTCCCGTAATTGTCGATCTTACGGCCGGCGAAATGTGCCGCTTGGTTATGATAAAGCCAAACGAGAATCGCCGCTGTCAGCAACGGAACAAGAAGCAACGCTGTGTACCACGCGATCGAAGCCTTGCTCGAAACGGCTCGATGAACGGTCGCGATTGTATTCATCTCTTCGTGAGAACAAGCGCGCCGAGCAACATCGGCAGGTAAACGATCGAAGTGATGAACAACAGCCGCGCGTCCGCCGGCTTGCGCGATCGCAAAAATCGCATGGCCACGATGATGAAAACGCCCCCCAGCGCAAGTTCCACCGGAAGATAAAACAGCGTGGTCATTCCGAGAAATGTCGGCACACCTGCAATGATAAAAAGCAAAATCGAGAAGAATACGCTCTGACTGGCGCTCCGTTCACCGCTGCGATCATCACCGGAAATCATTCGAAAACCGGCGCGCGCATAGTCGTCGCGATACATCCAGGCAATCGCGAAAAAGTGCGGCAGTTGCCACAAAAAAATGATCGCAAAAAGACTCCAGGCGCCGGCATCAATGGCACCGCACGCCGCCGCCCAGCCAATCATCGGCGGAAGCGCGCCCGGAATCGCGCCGACGATCGTGTTCGCGGTGCTGATACTTTTGAGCGGCGTGTAAGCAAAAATGTAAATGATGATGGTGATCGCGGCGAGTAAAGCGCTCAACCAATTGCAGAGGACCGCGAGATAAACGACGCCGGCGATTGCGAGCAGGCCTCCTACAACAAGCGCGTCGCGCGGGAGCATCCGACCCGCCGGGATCGGTCGCGTTTTTGTGCGTTGCATGAGCGCATCGAGCCGGCGTTCCCACCATTGATTAAGCGCGGAAGCGCCCGCAGCAGCGAGCGCGGTGCCGAAGACGACATGAAAAAGCGCGCCGTAAGAAACAGGACCAGCAACGCCGAGATAAAAACCGACCGCGGTTGTGAGA
>CATPCN010000643.1 GCA_955652855.1 uncultured Chthoniobacterales bacterium
CCATTCTTCGCCGAGCGGCCAGCGCAGACCGGCTGCATTCATCCGCGCCAGATACTCGTGGACTGTGCTTTGACTCACGTTGGCGCTGCGTGCGATCTGCCGCTGGCCGAGTTTTTGCTCGAAGTGCAGCCGCAGGATCTCTTGAATCTTTCTCATGGACTTTCGCTTTCTGGGCAACTTCGATTCGGCCCTCCTGGGACCGACCAATCATCACCCGTGGTTAAAGTCCAGCGCCGCCATTTTTCCGTTCTCCTTTCATTCCGATCACTGTTCTCCCCTTTCGATCACTCCCGGCCCAGGCCGGGCCAGAAGTGATCGGCTTCAGCGGAGAACGCTGATCGCTTTCACAGGAGAACGCTGATCGGTTTCCCAGGAGAATGGGTGATCGGTTTCAGAGGAGAACAGGTGATCGGTTTGGTGGAGAATCCGCAGTCCATGCGACTCAAGCTGAGCAAACGATGTACGTCGTCGCGCCGACCCGTAGCCTGCAGATGTCCGATTAGGTAGCGAGATTCATATAGGGACAACTTCGCCATGGCTGTCAGACCTTCCTCACGGCCACCAACGCCTGACGTCGAGAATTGCTTCAACTGTCAATTCGCACTCCCGCACGCCGCCAACTTGAAAGATCAGTGGAGCAATTGCCGCGAGACCACGTAGAAGTGCACGACGGCCACTGGGCGCCAGCGCGTCGAGAATGGCCCGCAAAAGCATCTTCAGAGAAGTGTCCTCTAAGGCTGTCATATGCGGCGCAAGAGACTCGAGGTGGGAGGGGTTTCTAAGTGAACCGTTTATAGCTTCTCGTAGTGCCGCCCGTCGCAAATCGCCATCGAGGTGAGGAATGAGGACGCACAAGGCCTCATTTCGATGACTTTCATTGGCGGCGCTCCTCGCCCATGAGAGGGCTTCGCCGACGTGGCCCAAGGCGGCTAGCCGCGCATACAATGCGGTTGCGGCCGCAGAACGACTGCTGGCGTCTTCAATTCTCGATGCGATGTCGAGCGCGCTCCGGAGCAACGGCTCGTCCAAATGTGGGGCCAACTCGATGAGAGCTTTGCTGCGCTCACGGTTTCCGTCCCAAATTCCCTCGACATCGGCAACCACGCCGGGCAATTGTTCCCTACCAAGAGAAGGACCCAATGTAGCCAAAATGACCGACCGTGTCTGTTTGTCCTTGATACGCCTTGCAAAGCCATAAGCCCATTTCAGCCCATGCTCGTCCAAAATAGGCACCATGTCGCGGATTGCGTCTGGAACCCACCGCATCAACATGCCCTGATGCTGTACCGCGGCTTCCGGATTATCAAACGATCGACCAGTTCCCAGTTCGAGGGTCTGTACCTTCGGTAACGTCGCAGCTTGCTCCAACAAATGGATCGCTTCATCAGTATGTCCCGTAGCGGCCAATCGAGGTACCAAAGCCGCCAGCGCCTGGCCCATAGCGAACCGATCGATGTTAGCTACATTGCGCTCCAAAGCGAACGCAATTTGAAAAGCTTCGGCAAGGAGATCGTCGTCAAGATAGGGAGCCAAAGCCATCAACGCCCAACTTCGTTCGTTGTCGAGCGGAATGTCATCAAGCTTTGAGAGGGCACGGCGAAGTTCCAGACGGCGCTGTGGCTGCGAAAGCCGGGGTAGCAAGGCAGCAATTCCCGTGATGCGCTGCGAGACACGCTCGATCCGCCTCACGACGGGAAGGAAGTCGTGTGTCTGGCTCTCCGTCAGCTGCGGAACGAGGACCCTCACCGCCCCTCCATAGGTGGCGTCATCGCTGATGGCAGCCAAGGCCCGAAGAGCATATTCAAGGGCGCGAAGTCTGGACGAATCACCCAAGAACGGTGCGAGGGAACTGACAGCACGAATCACTTCCTCGTGATCATCGATTGCTTCTATCTTGCCAACGATGCGTCGCAGCGCAGGCCCTTCAAGGGCAAGGGCCAAATCTGCAAGCGCCTCGTCGCGCATGAAGATAATGTCAGAGCCTTCCGCCAGTTCGAGCGCGAGCTGCACGTGTTCCGACTCGGCCAGGGGCCGCAACAAATGGACGAGTCCCTCAGAGCGAGGATAAGTCATTCCGTAGACCGGAGCCAACGTGCGCACCCGCATGGCGGCGTGCACAAGAAGCGATGTGGGCAAATGCGGCGCCAGGTCCCGCATGACGTGCTCCAGGACCCACGCAACGTGCAGTTCATGGTCAGCCTCGGCTGAAATCGTTTCATCCAGAATTCTCTTGAGGACCTGCTCGTCAAGGAACGCCGCCGCGGATGCCATTGTCGTCAGGCGGTCGTGCAAATAGGGAATGGTCTCAGATTCCTTCACGATCTCCCGAATAAGGGCGTTACGAATGGGCTCGACCGTAAAGGGGAGAGCCTTGATCAAGGCATCGACCTTGGAGGAGCCTAGTTCCTTTGTCTTTCGCGCAGCGGTCACCGCCTCCGCCAGGAGCGGCGGTCGCTCTGACTCCGGCATTTTGGCGGCAATTCCGATTAGAGCGCCGGCCCTGATATGCGCATCCTCGATCTGGCGAGCTAGTTCGGTCGTCTCCCGGAGATGCCCAAGTTCGGCGAGACGCGGTGCTAGGACCGATGTTACTCTGGCCACTTTGTGGGCTCCGTTCGTGCCCCGCGTAAGGGTATGCCGGAGTGTTTCGAAAGCTCGCCGAATCATGTCTTCATCCAAGCGAGGCGCTAATGCCTCCAGCGCATCTGCATCTGGGCCATCCGGCGCAAGCGTCGACTCGAAGGCGCGGGCGACAAGCGTCGGGTCGAAATATGGTGCCATAGCGGCAATTTCCTTTGCACGGTCGAACTCTTCGAGTTGCGTTGCACGGGAAAGGAAATCGTCCAGAGTGGACTGGCTGAGGTGTGGTGCCAAATCGCGTAGAAGGTCCAGTCGACCCCACGTGCCGAGATGCCGAACCTCCTGGATAACTTTGGCGAGCGCCAGTGCTCGCGCCCGCTGATCCAGTTGCGGAATGATCGCTAGAAGCAGTTCGGCCCGTTTCGCACCCGTGGAGCGTTCGGCGCGAATGAGGACCTGGTTCAAGGTGAGGAGATTAAGGCTGAGCAGCCGATGGACTACCTTTGGTGGCAGCGAGGTGGAGCGACTGAGGAACGAAGCCGTCATTAGGCCGTACCTGTGAACCAGGCTTAGGGGGTCTTCGCGAGCCGCCGCGCGTCGGCCTGCCAGGCCCACGTCATCCAAATACCCGTCCACGCCGCCAATCCGCTCCCTGGCTTCATACCAAGCGTTGAGACGACCGGTGGTTTCGAGTGAAAGCAAAACTTGGAGATCGATAGCGAGACCGCTGTCCTCGATGTGACCGCACAAGTGGCGGATTTCATATGCACTCAAGCTGCCGAGCGGATCGCACAAGGGCGTCACAGGCGACGGTTCAACTTTGGGCGGGCTGTCAGATACGATCGTGGGTTCGACCCGCAGCCATTCCGTTTCGATACGGGTGCGCTCGTTTAGGGCACCTGCGTCACAAGGAAGTGCCCAAAGAGTAACCATTCCGTTCTCATTTACGGCTGCCATGAGATTACCCAAGGCCGAGAGCATCAGCGCAACGACCGAGCCGTTAACAGAGAAGGAATACCACAGTCGTCGGTTCGGCACATTCCAAAGCTCCACCGTATTGTCCTGCGAGGTGCGGGCCAGAAGATCGCCGGAAGCCGAGAGCGCGACGCAGTTCGCCCAAGGGGCGTGACCGGGAAGCGAGACACGAACTCTGCCTGTCCGGCGTCGCTGGCTTGCGCGTATTTCCCAAAGCTTTACAGTGTTATCGAAAGATCCCGTCGCTAAAAGATTCCCGGACTCAGACAGGGCCACGGAAGTCACCCAATTCGAATGACCCTTTAGAGACAGCAAAAGGCGGCCGGTGAGCGGCTCGTACAGTTCCACATTGCGGTCCTGTGAGCCTACGGCAAGAATGTCCCCCGGTCCTGAGAAGGCCAGTGCTAATACCAGAGGCCCAAAAGGCCTGATGCGGAGGAGTTCTCCTGTCTTCGTGTCCCATGTCTTGAGCTCGCCGTCAGATCCTGTGGCTAGGACCTCGCTTGACTCAGAGATGGCAACGCATCGTACCCAGTCGCCGTGAGCCGCCAAGGAAAGGAGTTGCTCACCCGTACGAGTACGCCAGAGCTTGACGGTCCCATCTTCTGAACCACTGACAATTGTTTGCCCGGAGTCCGACATCGCGACGGATTTGACGACGATAGCGTGTTCATTTAGCGTGCGGACCAACCGGCCGGTGCGTGATTCCCAAACCTTCACAGCGTTGTCGGTGCCGACCGTAACCAAAACTTCACCTGCCGGAGAGATCGCGGCCGCAGTGATTCCCTCACTTTGCCAGCGATGGACGGATACACCCGACATATCCATAGGCAGTGGGGTGGCGGAGTCTCTCTTTAAGAGAATCGCCGTTAGCTGTCGCGCTATTTGCAATGGATTAATCAACTGAGTGCTGTCCGCTACTTTATCCTGTACTGCATTAACTTGGGGGATCGATCTTAGTTTGTTGACGGGGCAATTGGTGCTCCAGGGAGAAGTCGCCATCCCGCGTCAGGAGTCTGATTCTGAAAGTTTCCGTGGATCGGGTCGACAAAGCCGCAGCACGTGGAATCGAACCCGGCTGAAACTGTCGAAGCCTCTTCCGTGCCGTTTAAGGATTTGCGGAAGCCGTGCACCTGCCGAGCGGGCAGGCGCAGTTTGATCGTTGGACTTTTGGAGTCGGACCTCGACTTTCCAGATCACATGTGTGAACACACTTCGCGATGGGCAATGTTTTGTTTTCAGTAATATAACTGCGCACGGCGTTGATTCAGGGTATGAAAAACGCCAACAAAACAAGGGTCCGTTTCGGCTGGTGTGCTAATGGAGGGTTTTTGGAGGGTGCGGGGCTGGTGCCATTTGCCTATTCTCGGCTCGATGACCGCCTTCGGCGGCACGCGTCAATATAGTTCCAATATGGAAAGGCAATTGACAGCACCGCAATTGCGCGGATGGTAAAAAATCAGGCCGATGCCCGCCCGCTAAGCAGGGTTGCATAGATTCGGGTTCTGGCTCGGCTCGTCGACGGTGCCCGACCGCCTCGCCGCCGTCGACCGAATCAGTCCGAAAAGTGTTAACATTGTTTGGACAGATATTGTCCTCAATATGTATGCAAATATCGGACAAACCAGGGCGCATCGCGGACCCGCCCTCGACCTCAAGACTCTGATCCTCTCCCGGATGCGCGCGCGAAAGCCGTTCCCCGTCTGGACCCCTGTGGACTTTCTCGACCTCGGCCCCCGCGCCGCCGTCGACAAAGCGCTCCAAAGACTCGCGCAGTCGAACGACATTCGCCGCATCGATCGTGGACTCTATGACGTGCCCACAGTGAACCGCCTTACCGGAAAAGCCACTACACCCGATTACACGGCGATCATCGACGCCGTCGCCCGGCGCGATCAGATTCGAATTCTGGTGGACGGTCTCACTGCAGCAAACCAGCTCGGTCTTGCGGATGCCGTTCCCGCCCATGTCGTCGTTCACACCGATGCTCGCATTCGCCCCATCAAACTGGGCAAGCTCACGATCACTTTCAAGCTCACCGCTCCCAGCCGCCTGTATTGGGCGGGCCGACCCGCTATGCGCGTCGTGCAGGCCTTACATTGGCTGCGCGATTTATTGCCTATCGACCAGACCAGAATCCTGAAGCGGCTGCAGTCCATCATTTCCGATCCGGCGCACGGAGCCGCAATCCGCCAGGATCTGGCCGCTGGTATCCACGCACTGCCTACATGGATGCAGGATCTTGTCCGAGGCGCGATTGGTCAGCGCTACTCTTTGAACGGTGCCCCCAAAGTACCTGCCTCAAGACCATGAACGACAACTTTCTCGAAATCATATCGGCGAAGTCAGGGGAGCGCAGAGATCTGTTTCTCGCTGCAGCCACCCGGCTCGGGACCACGGAACAGAACGTCGAGAAAGACTTCTGGGTATGCTGGGCACTCGATGCGCTCTTTCATGGGCTGCCTCCCGATGGTCCACGACTCCTGTTCAAAGGCGGAACATCGCTGTCCAAAGCCTTCGGATTGATCGCACGCTTTTCGGAGGATATCGACATCACGGTTTTCAGAGAAGATCTGGGGCAGGCGGCAACCGTCGCTCAGTTAGAGGCGCTGAGCCGCAAGAAACGAAAAGCCCGGCTCGACGAAATCAAGCTCGCGTGCCAGCAATACATCAGCGTGCAACTTCGTGAGACGCTGGGCGGGCTCATTGATCAAACTTGCCAGCGAGCCGCGGTGGCCGCCGGGCAATTCAGGGTTACCGTGGACGATAATGATCCCGACAGCCAAACCCTGCTCGTCTGGTATCCGAGCGTGACGCCACTCGAAGGCTATGTTCGCCAAGCCGTCAAGATCGAATCGGGAGCAAAGTCGGCACTCGATCCCAACTGTGAGACCACAATTCGGCCATACCTCGCAGACGATGTTGCTTCCCTGAATCTCGACGTTTCAGGCATCACGACCGTCGTCGCCGAGCGGACATTCTGGGATAAGGTCATCATCATCCACGGGCAACGGCGTTGGTTTGACCGCCGCGGAGAACTACAACACCGGGGCCAACGCGTCTCGCGCCACTATTATGACGTCTACCGTCTGTTAGACTCTGAAGCCGGGCAGCGGGCTTGGGCAGACTCCTCTCTCTCACACGACTGCGTGAGACATGCTCGGATGTTCTTCGACCGTCCAGATTTTGACCTCGCATCCGCCATCCCCGGCACGCTCGCCCTCAGCCCTTCCCCAGAAATGGTCGATTCCCTGCGGCGGGACTACGACCGCATGACCGGAATGATCATGGGAGCGGCGCCCAAATTCGATGATGTTATCGCCCGAATCCAGGAATTCGAGCGGAGAATTAACGCGCCTGCCTGACCTCACCATTCCACCCTTTGCTCTACCCCCGCACCTGTGCCGCCCCAAGACTTCGAGAGCATGGCCACATGTTTGGGGTGGTCGTCAATCGATTCGAGATGGTCGTCTGGAGAATCCAGCAGGAAAACAGCACAACATCTGCGAATGCACCGTGCCGGAATTGGACAACGTCGTCGAACGGGTGCGGCGAGAAGCTGACAAAGGCCAATGGCCTCCGGAGCCACCTGCGATAGTCCGCGAGCCACACGAAGAGAAACCGGCACGATCGTAAGGCACGGTTGTTTCCGCCGAGGGCAGGTGGTAAGCTGCCCTCAGCTAGAGGAGCTTGTGGAGAACCTAGCCATTGTTGCGAAGCATGGCCTTGAGGTGTGTTCCATCCTGCTCGTCGAAGCCGTTATCTACGTGCTCCTTCTCGCCCTTCAGCGGCGGGAATTCCTGCCTGAGAAACTCGTTCGGGTTGCTGACAAAATATTGTTTGGGGGGGCCATTAGCCAGGTACTGATCCTAGTTTCGCTCTGTGCAGGACTTCTAGCGTTGAGTGGTTATAGAGACCTCCACACCGAGTGGCAGAACGTTCGCGGGCCGGCTGCTAGAGAGCTTGCATCTGCAGCCGAACTATGGGCTGGGCTAGCGAAACAGCAGCGTCAAATCGATGCGCTGCAGGGTGCTCTAGCCAAACAGGCGCCAGGAAATGCGTCGACCGCCGCAAGTCCAGGACTCACGGCGGCCGTCTTAACATCTTCAATGGAGACATTCCAGGAAGCTGGGGACGCGGTTCACTTTATGGTGAGTGTATCCCCGGACCGCCAGGCAAAGGGCGTATCGTTTTGCCTCGATGCTCCGGACGACGTTCTCTACCTCGGAATTGCATTGTTTGGCAACTCGGAGGCAGATCGCCGCCGCATGGGTGTTGAACAACCTCGGCGAGTTAACAATGGCAGAAGTGAATGTTGGACCCTAGATCAGATGGATGAGGGCGACAAATTCATACTCCTGTACCCCGGCATCCGCAAGAGCTCTGAGCACAAAATTAATCCGATGCCCAAGCTCGATATCAAGGCCGGGAAAGGCTTTTCTCTTCGATCATCGAACGCGCAGTACCGTCCCCTCCGGTGGCCTGTTTGGGACGTCAATGGACAACAGGCATTTTCCCAAGATGGTTTTCGGCATCGAGGCTCGAGTAACAGCCAGGGTATACTATCGTCAACATTGGTTCCTGCGGCGAATATAGGCGAGACGGTGGAAGTGTACACTGACGCAGACGCGGCCGGTAATCATTTCGCCGCCCGAGGGGAATTCGACAACTTACAGGCGGACCGGGTGGCGACCATGGACGAGATTTCGACGGCAGCTCCCTGCTTAGGGATCACATGTATCACCGCCACTTTCGATCCGGGCAGGGCTGTGTGGGGCGGCTGGTATTTCTTGAAAGGCGTCCTCGGAGCGACTGACCGGCAGCCCGTGGCGAATTGGGGCGACCGCCGCAATGCCGGTTACGATCTCACGGATCCAACCGTGCTTCAGTTCTGGGCGCGAGGTGCTGTGGGCGGCGAGATCGTCCATTTCTTTGCATTTGGTGTTGGCAACACCGAGCGGCCTTTCCAACTGTATCCGGATTCATCCCCGAAGGTCGAACTTCCCCAGGGGCCGGTCACGCTGACTACAACATGGACCCATTACCAGATTCCGCTAGCAGGACTCGATCCGCGCTACGGGCTAGGAGGTTTTGGCTGGGTAGCGAACTCGGTGGAGGGGAACCGGCTCCAGCCGCCGATCACTTTCTACCTCGACAACATTCAATACGTGAAAGCAAGACCCGACGACCCGCGTTCCCTCAAGTCGACCGAGTCATTTGACGTCGTCCTTCGCAATGCAGCGTATGTTTACGACAACTCCGTCTCATTGATCGCGATGATCGCGTCGGGCGATCTCGCCGACGCTCTTGTCTACGCTCAAGGGCACGACCGTTTCTTTACCGATGGACGCCTTCGCAACGCCTATCAAGGTGGAGACATTTCGTTGCCGCCGGGTTGGGTGCCAAACAACCAGACGAATACCGTCAGGATGCCCGGATGGTACGACGCAGGCCATCAAACTTGGTTCGAGGACCCGACTCAGGTCAGCACCAACACTGGGAATGTGGCGTGGGCTGGCCTCGCGTTGCTGAATATGTGGGAAGTCACAAAGGATTCCAAATACTTGACTGCTGCCGAAACGCTGGGCAACTGGGCTTTGTCAAACACAAGCGAGAAGCGAAGCGGCAGCGCAGGCATTCTCGGTGGATTTACTGGCGGATACGATGGCTGGGAGAATGATGCGGTAAGCGGAAGCGCGGCGAACTGTGCCAGCGGAGTGTTGGTCAGCGGTCAGTGCAAGCGTCTATACAAATCAACAGAACATAACATCTATCTCTACTCGATGTTTTCGAAATTGTACCTGGCGGATGGTAAGTCGCAATGGGCCGATGCCGCGCAGCAAGCGAAGCACTTCTTCCTGAGCATGTGGGATCCCCAAGGTGGCAAGTTCTGGACTGGCACAACTGAGGATGGCGCAACGATCTCGCCGGACATGATAAGCACGCCCCATCGGTCGCTGGAATTGAATACAGGGTTCATTCTGAACGATGGCAGCCCTTGGGAGTATTTCCCAAGAGTCCACCTAGGTGTGACCGGCTGGCTGGCCTCGGCGGAGAATGGTGTCAACCCTTACCGGGCAGAGCTGTATTCGCCCGCGTTGAGCATTTCGGGCGTTGCTTTTGGAGACCTGAGCATTGGTACACAGGGGTCTGCTCACACGATAACCTTTGCTAATCACGGCGTTGGGCCATTAAGCATTCGCGGAGTGGCTTTGACTGGTTCTAACGCGTCCGACTTCCAGCAAAGCAACACGTGTGGATCGAGCTTATCGAGCGGAGGGACCTGCACGATCGCGGTTTCATTCGCTCCGGGCGCCATGGGCGCTCGAAGCGCAACGCTGACGATCACAGAGTTGTCCGATCAGGCAATGATGCCAACGGTGCATTCCGTGAGCCTGAGCGGAAATGGCGTCGCGGTCGCGAGTTCGTTCACGCTGACGCTGAGTTCCGTTCCGCAGGTCGGCGGCACAATTGTAGCGGCGGCGCCTCCGACAAACGGGACATACACCCCTGGAACACAGGTTGGCCTCACTGCGGTAACGGCTGCCGGCTTGGCGTTCGTCGGATGGTCCGGCGACTCGCTCGACTCAAGCGGCTACCTCAGTACGACCGTCAACAAGTCTGAAACGGCCAATTTCGCCGGCGGTCCATCATTACGGCTCGGATCCATACCGCAGTACGGTTCGCCTAAAGGTGTGTTTACAGGTACTGTGACCGGCGTGACACCCTCCAGGTATCAGATGGCGGCGCTGGTCTTTCTCTCCGGGCAGGGGTGGTTCAGCAAGCCCTACTGCACATCGGCCACAACTGCCCTGAACTCCGACGGCTCATTCTCGCTTTCATTGACGACGGGAGGCGGTGACCAGTTCGCTACGCGGATTGCTCTTCTGGTAGTTCCCTCATCGCTCGCCGTCAGATGCTACACGTTGGCCGCGTTGGTAAGCGCCGCCAGCTTCCTGCCTGGCGCGGCCCCTGGTATGGACTTCGCCCTCTTTGGCCGGAATTTCTCACCGCAGCCCGTTACACCATCGTCGTCTCCGCTGCCTCTGTCGCTCGGGGGAATAACGGTGACTGTCAACGGGATTCCGGCGCCTTTGTTCTATGTGAACTCAAACCAAGTCAATGGCCAAGTTCCCTATATCGTTCCGTTGGGGCCGTCGCTCGGGAGCGTCTCCGAAAATGGGCGGACAAGCCAGATGCTAGCCTTCACCAATGCGGCTACGGCTCTGGGAATGTTTCCTGGCCCTTCGAAAAACTGTGTCGCGCAAAATCAAGACCAGACTTTGAACTCTCCCGGCAGCCCTGCCGCAACCGGTTCGTTCATAACGGCGTATCTAACCGGGTTGGGACAGGTTGATAGTCCGGTGCCAAGCGGGTCTGTGGCTCCAAATTCGCCGCTGTCGCGTGCTCTCCTCGCGGCCACAGCCCAGATCGATGGCCACGATGCAGCTATGGACG
>CATPCN010000644.1 GCA_955652855.1 uncultured Chthoniobacterales bacterium
ATGGAAAACGCTCGACATCCGATGGGGGTTTGCCGCAATCGCGATTACGATGGCTATCGGTGGACTGCTGAACGCGCGCAAAATTGCGGAGACGATGAGCAAGAAAATCACAGCGATGAATCATGGACAGGGATTCAGCGCAAACCTAACGACGGCGATTCTCGTCGTGCTGGCGAGCTTGTACGGCCTGCCGGTTTCAACCACGCATGTTTCCGTCGGCTCGCTCTTTGGAATTGGACTGACGACCGGAAAAGCCAACGTGGGCGTGATGAGCGCAATCGCGCTTTCGTGGCTCGTTACGCTGCCTTGCGCAGCGCTGCTGAGCGGTGTTCTCTACTGGGGCGCCCGTCATTTTGCCTAACGAGATGAATCATTTTTCCGAACGACTGGCCGCAAGTGGAATGAACTTGCGACACATCAAGACCGAGGTTTTGCAGATAAATGTCGGCAAGATTTGCAACCTGACCTGCGTGCATTGTCATGTGAACGCCGGCCCGAAGCGAAAGGAAATCATCATGCGCGAGACGGTTGATCGGATCATCGATTGGCTGGCCAAGACGGAAATTCCCATTGTCGATCTTACGGGCGGCGCGCCGGAGATGATTCCTGATTTCCGCTATTTTATCGAACGTGTGCGCGCGCTGGAACCGTTCAGGAAAATTATCGATCGCTGCAATCTCACCATTCTGCTCGAGCCGGGTTACGAAGGCCTCGCGCAATTTTTGGCTCGGCACAAAGTGGAAATCATTGCGTCCATGCCGTGCTACACGCCGGAGAACGTCAACGCACAACGCGGCGAAGGCGTTTTTGATGGCAGCATCAACGCGCTGCAACTTCTCAACTCGTTAGGCTACGGCGTGCATGTCGATCTTCCGCTTCATCTTATTTACAATCCGGTCGGCGCATTTCTACCTCCCCCGCAAGCCGAGCTCGAAGCCGATTACAAACGCGAGCTGAAAACACATTTCGGCGTCGTGTTTAACAAGCTTTACACAATCACCAATCTGCCGATTGCGCGTTTTGCGTCGTATTTGAAACACAACGGGAAGCTCGATGAGTACATGGAGTTGCTCATGAGCGCGTTCAATCCCGGCACGGTGGAAGGGTTGATGTGCCGCAACACAATCAGTGTCGGATGGCGCGGCGAAGTTTATGACTGCGATTTTAATCAGCAGCTCGACATGCAATGGCGCAATGGGCGCGCGCTTTCACTTTGGGATGTCGATCCAACGCAGGTCGAAAATCGCGCGATCATGACCGGCGATCATTGTTTCGGTTGCACCGCCGGCGCCGGTTCGAGCTGCGGCGGCGCGCTGGTCTAGAGCTTGGCTGGCTGCGCGCAAACTTCCGCGCACCATTCCCCGATTTTCTTTTTGATTCGGTCGCGGATCTTGCGCACTTCCTCAAGTTTTTGCTCAGGCGTACCGGTGACGGTCGAAGGATCGGGAAAACTCCAGTGCAACCGCGTCGTCGCGCCCGGAACAATTGGACATTTCTCCGCGCTGGTTTCATCGCAGACCGTAACCATGTAATCGAAACGCCCGTTCGATTTCAAAACATCCGAAACGGCCCGCGTTTTCTATCCGGAAATGTCGATCCCCGCTTCCGTCATTACCTGGACCGCGAGCGGATTTAAAGTTCCAGGTTCGAGGCCGGCGCTTTCGGCTGCGAAGAATTCCCCGCAAAGATCATTCATCCACGCTTCTGCCATCTGACTGCGTGCGCTGTTATGAATGCAAACGAAAAGAATTCTCTTTTTTTGAATCAACTCAGCCATCACGTCACGATCAGCGCACTTCCACTTCAGTCGGCAACAAATGATTAATCATGTAAGTGCCGCGATCGGGATCGCGTTGTGTCGTTTGTGTGCGACCCCGCGAATCGGTTGCGCGTGCGAGCAGAGTTTGTTTCCCGGGCTTTCCTGGCGTGCGCCAATTGTATTCCCAGAGTTGCCACGCGTTGGGCGTTCGATCGCCCGTGAGCTGCGCTTCCTGCCAACTCGCGCCGCCGTCCACGCTGATCTCGACTTTTGCGACGTTGGCATCACAGGTCCACGCCGCGCCGGAAACATGCACATTTGAATTTGCCGGAACAACTTCGCCCGCGGTTGGACGCGCGATCTCCGCTTTGATTTGCACTTCGGTGATTGGCGTCAGCACTCCGAATCCGTCACGCCGTTCCCAGTACGAATAATCGATCGTCTGATAAAAACCGGTAAATGGTTTGCCCGTCACAATGATTCGCTGCAGCCATTTGATTGACGCGACCGCGTACCAACCCGGCACGATCGCGCGCAACGGAAAACCATGTTCGGCGGTCAATTCCTCGCCGTTCATTTCGTAGGCGAGCAAAACATCATCGAGCGCTTTTTGCAGCGGAACACTGCGCGCAAAATTTATGTTTCCGTCGGGTCGCTTTGCTTCTGCGACCGCGCCCCCATCCGCACCTTCGAGAATTACTTCGACCGCGCCGCGTTTCGATTTCGCGCGATTGAGCACCGCCGAAAGCGGCACCCCGGTCCATTCCGCGTTGCCGACTGCGCCCAGTCCCCACTGCACACCTTTCACTTTCGGTTCGAGAAAAATGCGATTGTTGCCGGCGCACTCAAGCGTCGCTGGAATTGTTCTCGATTCGAATTTGAGCAGCTCATCGTACTTTAGCTCGAAAGGTTTTTCGACTTCGCCTCCCACTCGCAATCGCCATTTATTCTTGTCGATCTTGGGAATGGAAAAATGGGTTCGAACGTAAAACGATTTGGTTGGCGTGATGAAGCCGTCGAGTTGCTTGAAAGGCATCTCGAGATTGAGCGGTTCTTCTCCACGCATAATCTTGCCATCCCTAAGTTGTTC
>CATPCN010000645.1 GCA_955652855.1 uncultured Chthoniobacterales bacterium
CCGTGCCTGAAACGAGCGCTGCAGTTGACATTCCAACCACGATTTTCACCGAAGATGCTGGAAAACCGACAACGGGATATGGGCGGCGCTTTCTGACTTCGGACGGGCGAGCAGATTTGACGGTCCAGTCTGTTCCAAACGACGCCGGAGATTCACCGGCTGTGTTTCTCGCAAAAATGAACCCACCCTCGAACATCTTGTACAAGAGGGTGACGCCCCGCTTCTTCGTCGTGTCTAGCTTTCGCAACGGGAAAATTTGGTACAACCGTTGTAATTTCGCTCGACGCTTCATGAACTGCGTATTGATTAACTACCCAGCCGCCGAGAAACGTCAGTGGGATAGCGTCGTCACGCGGATCAGCAACACATTGGCCAGCAGGTGAAGGCGAAGGTGATGGGCGCAGAGGTCACGTACGCCTTTGCAAGGCACAAAGGCTCCTTACAAATCGCGAACCGCTAGTTCGATCACAGCCTAAGGAATTCACCAAGCGCTAGCTTTACGCCATGCTAGCTGAAGCGGTCAGGAATACGAGCTAACGGTGGTTGCACGGAAGTTCGCTGCTACGGTGGCGCCAAGGTCACATAAGCACCTGGCCTGCCACGATCCATTGCGTTGACGACGAGATCATCGGCTGGCTGCGCGACGTGAGCGACGTAGGCGCTATTGCAGCATCAGGAGCCGTAGAACATTCGCAGAAGCCAACCAACCGCTAAACCAAACCCAAAAATCACGCTGCAGGTCACAATGATATTGTCTCTGAGCCACCGGCGGAACGTGCGCCGGTTCTTGGGTGTTGGCATCTGAAAGTTGCCTCGCCGTTTCAGCCATTTGATGATTGCTTTTGGCGTAACAAGAAACATTTCACGATGCGCTTCCAGGAAGGTCGGGTCGTGATAGCTTGACAGGAAATCCATCATCATCTCGGAGCCATGAAACTCTGGTATGCGAAGAGCCCTCGCGCTTGATCCTACATGGTCTGGCCACTCTACGGCTACGGAGCAGTATCGATCCGGTGCTTTATGCCGGGGCGCGTGACTTAGATGGGTAACTGCATCGAGTCGTCGAGACCGGATCTTTCTCGAGAGCGGCCCGGCAGCTTGGGGGCGGCGGAGGCTTCAAGACATGATAAGGCAGTTCACGAATAGAACGCCAGAACAGCGGTCACCAGACTGCCATCGTCGAGTGGGTCAGCGCACTTCATCTAACGAACACATACAATTCATAAATGCGGCCAACTTCAACAAGAAACGCATGGTGATTTCTGCACCCCTCAACCCGGCTCGACATAGGCTTGAGCTCGCGAGGCACAGCAGGAAGAAGCTATGGACCTCGATCCTTATCAGATATTTCGTTCGGCGTTCGCGAGCAAAACCGTTCGCTCGGCATGGACGAAGAGCTACGGAGATCAATTCTGGGAAGCGTCTGACCCGCCTCTATCCCAAGCCACGATCGGCGATATCGAGTTTCTTACGCAACGGCTGCGTCCAGGCCCTGAAACCAAACTCGCCGATCTTGGCTGTGGAAGTAGTTGCGTCGGACGGTACCTTGCAAAGGCGTTTGGCACTGACGTTGAAGGCATTGACTCCAACCCCCTCGCCACCCGTTTGGCCGAGTAGCTCGCGGTCACGCCCGGAGCGGCGCAGCATCTTCGGTTCAAGACCGGCGACATCTCGAAGACGGGCTGGAGCAACAACTCCTTCGATGGCGCGTTCAGTATGGATGTCCTACTTTTCGTGGCCGATAGCAGACTTTCACGGCGCGTGGAATCGAACTCACGTCGGCCGATTTGGGCCTCACTTTCGTTGCGAACAGGGACCACGAACACCTCGGAAATTGAGGCCAGTGAGCAACTATCTTGCTCAGAATTGACTGGCTTTCGGGCTTGAGCGGAGCGTTGCTGTGGTGACTTAGGGCGGCAAAGGCGCTCTTTGGGATCTGCCCCGCCGGGTGATTTGCCCAGGCGGGGCTGAGGTGGTGCGGCGGATAGCGCCGCATGAACCTCGGAGGATCCCATGACCAACCCCAAATCCAAGCCTAAGGCTGCTACCCGCTCAACCGCCCGAAAGACCGCCAAATCCCCGCCTCGCAAGCGATCGGCGCCCGTATCGTCTAAGACGGCCACGAGGCCCCATACCAAGCACGCGCGCATTCTTGCGATGCTACGAACGCCGACGGGCGCCACGATCGCATCTCTCGTGACCGCGACTGAATGGCAGCAGCATTCGGTACGCGGCTTTCTTGCCGGTGTCGTCCGCAAGAAGCTCGGCCTCAACTTGTTTCAGAACAAACTGGTAAGGGTCGGGTCTATCGCGTCAGGGATAGCAAAGCCTCGCGTGCAACTGTTGAACAGGCTAAGCAGGCGAGCTGATGCGATGCAGCAGAAACGTCGCAATGGTCGCATCTCGAACAAAACGACTGTCGAGGACGAGATCGCGCATCTGCGCGGTCTCAATCTCAGGGGATTACGCGCACGCTGGCAGAGCGTGTTTCAACGGCCGGCGCCTGCGCATTTAACGCGGCATCTGCTGTTTGCGATCATCGCTCCTTCGGTGGAGAAGTGGAGGCGTCAAGCACCCCCACGATATGCCGCC
>CATPCN010000646.1 GCA_955652855.1 uncultured Chthoniobacterales bacterium
AGACAGCCATGCCGCTGCGTTCTTAATCTTCTCCCTGACTTTGTGCGCCGCAATATCAGGAGAATGGTCCTCGCTGGCCTCTCCCTCGCACAATTCGAAAATCCTCGACGTCCGGCCTGGAAGGCCCATAACACGCTCGCGCACCGCGGTGGGCAATTCTTTCAATCCGGTCTGCAATATCTCAAATCTGTCTTGCGAAATCCGTTCTAAACATGCCAAACGCGCGAGGGTGCACAGCAAGCTTTCCTGAAGGCCCGAAATCTGGTATTTCAGAGCATTTACAACGAGGTCCAAGCCCGGCGTATCGATGGACTGGATCAATCGGAGGAACCAGATGGCGGCTTCATCCTGCCCTGAAGACTCGACCGCGCGCGACACGAAATGCTCGACGGGTTCCGATGCATCTACATGCAAGTTTGAAAACATCCAACTCAGCACGGTTCGTGTAGCATAAGATGTTCGAGCGTTCGTCGCTGTCTCGGCGAAATGGACCCACACCTCGAGCGGAACCTGGCTGGTGCGCCATGCCCTATTCTCGTTCTGGAGGTAGGGCCAGGGCCCGTAAAGTGCTATCCCTGCGCGGTGACGCAGCCGGTCGTCGCTGACGTCAAGCAGTCGTGTCAGGCGCCGGGCGATGTTTGCGGTCAAGATGCCATTCTCGGCAGTGATAAGGGCGATCCATTGCAAGACAGAGTCAGAGCTGGCATTCCAATCGCGGAGGACCATCTGCGGCGCCGTGCAGTGTAGTAGCGGAAGAATGGCGTCCACGATATCGTGACGTCCGATGTCGATAAGGTTGCTCAAAACCGGGAGCACCTCGGCCCCGACCTCCAGCCCGGAAACCGCCGTGTCGCGGATCATCGAATTGAGAGCCGGCAGCGGATCTTCGGTGAGGAGTGCGGCCCACCTCCCGCCAGAGGCCGCGAGTACGGATCCCGCCAGCGCCACGTCGGACGCAAGGGCGTACAGACCCGCCATAGCCCAAATCAGGGTTGAAGAGGTGCCCGGCTCGCGGTACTCGCGTAAGACCTGCTTGGTCTTTATCTGCCAATAAACCGATTCTACGGGCCTCGCGTTGCGCAGCAAATTCAGAAGTGCCCGGTTTCCGTTCGCAGACGCCGCAATTCCGTAACGATCCGCGAGATCGACAATTTCCGACCAGCGCGTGCACGCACTCAGCTGCGGCCGAGCTGGATTCATCAGCTGGATCAGCAACGCCTTGCGGTCCGCCAGATCCGGCAGATCCCGAAGCGCAGAGATGATCTCGCCAAGGGCAATGTCCGCCCGGTCGGGCATCAGTCCTGCGACCCATTGCCAAGCCGTCACTGTCGCCACGGGATTAGCAATCTCAGCGAGGTAGCCGCGGATTTCGGGCGCCATTTGATCAAACAGCGCCCGGTCGAGCCGAAGCATGTTCAGCAGGAATCGGCAAAAAAGCGACGGATTAGCCAACTCTGATGCGTGATGCCCAACAGTCACTTCGGCAAAATGTGCACGGATTATGTCCGGCGTCTCGGTCATGCGGTTCTGCCATTCAATACGAAGCCCCGCATAACCCTCGGCCCTTGGCGTCTTGAACAGGACGGAGTATCCTTCGTCGTTTGTTGCCAGCGGTTGGGGTAAACCCGATTGACCAACGGCAAGCACCCGACCCCGGTATAAGTTAAATTGGTCCCGTGTAAGGCATTGGGAAAGGCTCTTCTCGAACGCGTGGTGTGAAGAGAAGGCTGTCCCAAGAAGTTGAGCAAGCGAACGAATGACGTCTTCCGGCACTCCGTCGGAGATGAGATTGTGCAGGTCAGTGCGCTTAAGGCAGGCTCCGTCAGGAGGAGCGTCAAACCCGGCTTTCAAGTCACTGCTGTATTCCAGTAAGGCCAGCGTTTCCTCGATTACTTCCGGATGAGCTTTGAACATCGAACGGCAGGCACCGAGGAGAAATCCCAATCCATGATGGAAGCGCCGCGGCGCGCTCCAAATCGCGTCGAGAACTGCGAAGTATAGGTCGAGCTGCGACCTTAGGAGGACAGGAGCTGCAGTTATATTCCATGGTGGGCACTCCGCTGCGCGAACGTTGGCGCAGTCAGGGAGTTGCAGAATGATCTCCAGTATGTCGACAACCCGGACATCAATATCGCGGACCAAGTCGATGACGGGTTGGCGGCGTGCCGGGTCGAAGAAGCGCAAGAGAGCCGGGATGAGACTCTCCGACCACTGCCGTCGGCCTTGTGCAAAACCGCGGAACTCGGACCAGGCCAGTACCCTCGTTTCAATCGGCTGCGCGCCTGCCGAGATGAGCAACTCGTGTGCCCACCGCACATAATCATCCGCTGCCTGCGGCGAGAGACCGGTTGGCTGGAACCGCATCAGGAGGTCGCCCGACCAGGCGAGAGATGGGCCCAGTCTCGCGCGTAACCAGGCGAATTGGACACATGCTTCCTCAACTGCCTTCCCGCGGGCTAAATCACGCTGAGCGGCCGCCAACAGTGAAAGGGGATCTTCACCGATTGCTGCGAGCCCGACGCAAGCCTCTGCTGCAGCACCCGGCGCACCCGTTTCCCAGGTCTTCTTTAGTTGCTCGTGAAGGTCGCGCGCCGGACGACGTTGAACGAGCAGTTTGAGCAGAGCAGTGCCGAGTGCCCTGTCGCCAAGATCATTCGTAACGTATTCGGGTTCGAAAGCCTGCCAAAGCAGGACACTCCGATCTCTTGTGTTTGGGACCGCCGACCCTTCCAGCACGTCGAAGCGGAAACCGCCGTAAAGCGCTGTCAGCAGCCAGATCCAGTCGGACTGCTTATTCACCCACGCAAGGAGATCCGGATCGGTCTCCAACAGCCGCCGCAGCGGCAGCCGCCGCCGGAAGCGGTTGAAGGCGTGGGCCATTCCTGACCAGCGTATTTCGGCATCGGGGCCGCCAAGTGCCGCCGCAAGAGCATCGCGCACAGAGCCTTCGAAGCCGCTGCCATGCGTCTCTATTCGACCAAGAAGGGCGTCCAGAATCTCAGGAGTGAACCAATCCACCCTGCGTAGAACTGTCGCCACCGTGTCGACCAGGGTTCGCGCTGAGTTCGAGTCGGTCAGGATGCGGATTATCAGTCGGTCCACGTAGGCACGCTGCGGAGAGTCGCGCAGGTCACGGAAAGCCCGCTCGACGCGATTGAGAAGCGTGACCTCCCGCGTCTCCTTCAATCCGTGGTCGTAGGCCTTGAGTAATCGGTGAAGTACATCCTCAATGATGTCCGGCGGCACTCCCTGCATGTCCGGCGAGGCGCTCATCAGGCTTAGCGTGGCGCGCGGCAGGAGCGCGAGGCCATCATCGGCCTTCAGAATATTGCTCAGCAGCGCGCTTTTCTCGCCTGGATCGAACTCGTCGCCGACAGCTACGATACCCAACGCAAGGAGCACCGGAACCCTCCACAGCGGATCGCTCAGTCTCTCCCGGATGGTTTGAGCGGCGGTCAGACGGTTGGCTAGCATGTGCCGGGCGGCCAGGTATTCCTGAAACGTCCGGTGGAAAAAGGTGTAGTTGTCCGGGCTTTGTTCTGCAAGGAGACCAACCTGGTCCTTCATTACCGTCAGAAGCGCGCCCTTGGCCTCCCTGAAGCGGCGGCTTTCGATGGGCATTCCTCGAGCGGCGGCGAGCGGTTCTCCGATCAGTTTACCGAGTTCCTCTGACCCGATCATGCGCTCACCGGACCTGGCCTGGAGCTCTGCCGCCACGGGCTCGAGAGCGGCGAGGATCTCCTCGCGCTTCAGGTTTTGTTCTCTGCACTCTTTGCGCCGGAGCCAAATCTTCAGGATATTTTCCACAAGAGCCCCGTACAGCGCGGCCCGCTGCTCCGGCAGGGTACCGAGCGCCCAATGGACGGTGGCGAGGATCGTCACGAGGAGAGGATTGCGTGCCAGCTCACGAAGACGTGGTTTCTGCAGGTTGTAGATCTCTCGGATCAGGGCCTCGGCATCCACTGGCCGCTCGCGTTCGAGGTCCATAGCGTCGTTCACTGCAGCCGCCCATGAGGTTGCAAACTTTGTGACCATAGGCTTGGTCATCGGGCGTATGTCGTAATGGGCACATTCGGCCCTTATAGCAGTGGTTGCATCATAGCCGACAAAGCGGCTCGTAACTATGACCTGGTTGCCGCCCATTTCATGAGGTAGGTCTTCGCCTCCATCATTCTTTTTAGGCCCTGCATGAGCCAAAATAAAATCCTCAATCTCTTGGACGATGGTGAGGCGATTCGTTTCGTTCAACTCGTCCAGGCCGTCGAGAATCACGATGGCCTGGTCGGCCTCGATACTCTCGCGGAACAACTGATTGCGTGAATTCGGGTCGAGCCCGTCACCTCGCTCTTCCGATTCCGGGTCGCGCCCCAGATAGTCGATCAGGGGAATCTTCGAATCATCGATCCGTGCGCGCTTACCTAGCGCCTGGGCGTAAAAGGCGATCCTCAGAAAGATCGGGAGGCGTGCGGGCCCGATTGATACCGTACGGGCGTCGGCGTGCGCGGTGGTGGCTTCCGGATCGACCTGAGACAGCTCGACGACAACGTCGCGCTGTCTTCCGTCTTCACTCTGTTTCCGCATGGCACGGGCAAAATGTAAGACGACCCAGCGGCCGAGAGTGCTCTTGCCGCTGCCCGGCTCACCCCGGATCACGACCCGCCTGTGATTTCGGACTACATCGCCTAGATTTACCAGAACGTTGTCGTCCGTAGACAAATCTGCGTATCGAAGGTCATCCTGACCAACTGCTACGGCGGATCCCAAACGAGTCGTTCTGCGTACCACCTCGGCATCGAGTTGCGCGCGGCGCTGAGTGTCCATCGTCTCACTGGCCTCAGTGCCAACCAGGTCGCCGATCTCCTTGCTGTGCAGGCGCGCAACTTTTGTTCTTTCGAGGTCAGATTTCCTATCCGCGTGGAGAGCGACATACACTTTGTCCAGGTCGATCTCCAGGCGCCCGGCTTCGCTGATGCCTTGCAGATCGAGTTTGGAATTCACGGCGATCTGCCTCTCAAGATAGCGGTCGATCACGCTCCGAAGCCGCTGATGCCGAACGACGCCGCGCTCTACAGTTTCGGTCGCAAGTTGGTCGATGCGTGGCTGGACGAGTTCGGCGAGATGATCCCCCAGCATTTCGCGAAATCCCGCGACGCCTTTGTACTTGTGGATCCCTCGCGAGATGCCCTCAGCCGGGTTCTGGAGGCGCCGCACGAAAGCATTCGCGAGACGCCTTTGGCTAAAAAACTCCTGGTGGGTCGCTTCGTCGTCAGGATCTACCGGAGCTACCGGCGGATCGATTCGTTGATAGACGATGAGATCGACGTTGTCGCTTGCGGCAAGCGCGTCCTCGACTTCCCACTCGGTGCCAGATAAGTAGTGCGTCCCGTCAGGCTTTACGGGCGCGTCGAGCGGTGTACCCATCCGCGCCCAGAGGATGGCGACTACGATGTCGCACTGGGACGGACGAGGCATTCTGCGGTTGACCGCCTCCTGCATCGACATCTTCTGGACCAGCGGGATACTAACAGCGGGATCGTCGTACAGGTGGGCCGTGAGATGGATACGGTCTCGGATGCCCGCCCGTTTGGCTAACTCTTCGACTACCTCCTTCGCGTTGCGCCTCTCCTCGACGACGTCGCCAGGGGAGGAGATGAAGACCCGCACCACCGGGACCGTCTTCGGCGCGGGATAGGACGCCTCGCTCAAGGTTGTCTCCGATCGGAAAGAGTTGATTTCACCCGCCCGCTCTCTTCCACAAAATCAGACGATGGGGAGATGAACGCCCACAATCCCTCTCGTCGGCCTCTAAAGCAGATTTCCTGTGATCTAGCGCCGTCTGGTAAAGCAATAGGTAGTATATAACAGGATTTTAGCTGGAATCACTTCAACACATTCGGCCATTGTTGCTGATCTGTCTTCTGCCCAGCCGACAGTCGGATTGTGGATGAGCTCGGCGACGTAGCTCCCAAGTAGTCGCTCGCAAAACGGAGCCTGGATCGCGGCTGTCGCCCTGGCGATTGCTTCGTCGAATCGTGGGCCGCGATCGGACCTTTGCGGGCTAGCTGCTGGCCATCCAAAGCCCAAGCGCATCCGCACCGCCTCTCGGAGACGTCCGGATCGCCGAACCTCCCAACATTCGCCTACGCATCTTGGAAACCTGCCATGTGATGGTGTCTCCAAACGGCGTTCCGGGAAGCGTCC
>CATPCN010000647.1 GCA_955652855.1 uncultured Chthoniobacterales bacterium
CAATTTTTTCCCCATTAAGCTGGACGCTGCCTTGTTTGATTAGCCGATTGGCATCAGTGCGCGATTTTGTAACGCCGAATCCTTGCTGATAAGCGGAGACGACGAGTGAAACCCCATCCTGTTTCGCGCTGGGCAAGTCAACGAACGGCAAGTCTGCATCGACCAATCGCTTCTCACTGAAGCGCGCGTTCCAATCATCGAGCGTTTTCTGTGCGACGGATCGCGAGTGATAATTCTCGACGATTTCAAAGGCCAGCTTTTTTTTTGCATCGAGAGGGTGACTCTCTGCCGGCAGTCTTCGCCCCAGGAGCAACGGATAATAGCGCGCCATCAGCTCATCTGAAATACTCATCAATTTTCCGAAAATCTCTGAGGCTAGCTCGTTCACGCCGATATAATTTCCCAAGCTCTTGCTCATTTTCTTTGAGCCGTCGAGGCCTTCGAGGATCGGCAAAAGAAACACGACCTGCTGCGGTTGCCCTTCCTCTTTTTGGAATTCGCGACCGACAAGAATATTGAAGAGCTGATCAGTGCCGCCAAGCTCCACATCGGCTTGCACCATGACCGAGTCCCAGCCTTGCATGATCGGATATTGAATCTCATGCGCGCGGATCGGTTCTTGTTTGTCGAGGCGCGCGCGAAAATCTTCCCGCTGCAACATCTGTTGAAGCGTTACGCGACTGTTCAGTCGAATGATTTCTTCGAAGCGCATCGGCTTGAACCAATCTCCGTTGCAAACAGTTTTAGTCCTCTTGGGGTCGAGAATTTTGAATGCCTGATCGCGATACGTTTCTGCGTTGGACATGACCTGCTCGTGCGTAAGCTGGGGCCGCGTCACAGATCGACCGCTCGGATCGCCAATCATCGCTGTGAAATCGCCAATGATCAGAATCGCTTCATGGCCGAGCTCCTGAAACTGTCGAAGTTTCCGCAGCGTTAACGTGTGGCCGAGATGAATGTCGGCGCTGGTTGGATCGACACCGAGCTTTACGCGCAGCGGGCGTTTCAGCGCAAGCTTCTGCCGAAGCTCGGCCTCGCTGATGATTTGCGCGGCGCCTTGCTTAAGTGATTCGAGAGCGTCGTCCGGTTGCATGAGCCATCGCGCAATGTTCAGCGGACAGTTATTTGTTTTTGTTCAACAGTTCGCGCACCTGGTCGATCGTCAGCGGCGGATTCTGGGCGTTCAACGCTTTTTGACTCTTGCCGGCATCGAGAAACGGCCGGGTATCTCCGAACGCCCGGACGCTGGTCGTTCTGCCATTCTCAAATGCGTCGCGAAGATTCACTGCCGCTCTTGCCGGATATTCTCCAATCATCAAGCCGGTGCGCGCACGAGCAGGTGCCGACGTATCGCCGTCGCGAAAATGACCCGCCAAAAATTCCCGCGTCGAGAAACCGCCTTCCGCGCAATACGTTTTGGAAAAAGCGTTCGCCGGGATGTGAAACGAATTTATGCCAATGGTGTTCGCGCGGAATGAAGCTTGCGCGGTGAAGTTTTTATTCTGCGCAGAATTCTGCAAAACCATGTTCGGCCTGAGCAAACGGTCGAGAAGTTTCTGTTCCTGCTCCTGGTCACGCGCAACGCAGATGGAGACGGCTAAAACGAACAGGCCGGAAAGAAACCGCACGTCAACGTTGTCCGAAACAGAGCCGCTTATGTAAAGCGAAATTCAATCGGGCAATCGCATTGCCCGATTCGAAATCGCAAGATCGACATTTTTCTACGTTCGCAGATTTACCAGCCGAGCGAGGCCCGCAGTGACGCTGCGCCGGCCGGCGAAGGAACGCGACCGGTCACGATATCGCGGGCGCGGACAAAATGTCCGTAGTAACGCGCGTTTCGATCCTTTTGTGTCGCGATGACTGCGCCCTCTAGCGAGACGCCGGCAAACAATCCCTTGCTTCGGCTGTAAGTGTAAACGGCCGCGGTCGGCGTCACGCCCGCTTGCAGATCGCGCCCGACGGGACCAGCCGCGGCGCTGACATCCGCGCCCAGCGTAAAATTTCCGTCACGCGAAAATGCCCGCACCGCTGCGTCATCATTCAGCACGAAAACGAAATCGGTAACCTGCGCGCCGATTTGCGCGCCCCAGCCGGCGCCGCCTGTGCCGATAAAAGACGGTCCCGACCAGCCGTGTCCAGTGCGCGCGATGACAACTCCCTGACCGCCCTTGCCGCTAAAGATGAATCCGACTTTTAAAACTTTGATGACGGCGAGGCCTCGCGCATGCCGCAGCACGTCGCGCGGAATGCCACGTTCAGGCAGCGCCCGGAACTGGCGGATGATCGACGTGGAATCGTTGACGACTTCCTGGTCGGTCGCGGCGCCAGCGGTTGCGATGGAAAAGGCAATCAAAGGAAGAAGAAGTGTTTTCATGAGTTATGATTAGTTCGCCAATGGCATGATGCGCGGACGCATCTTGCCCAAAATGAATTAACTCTTCATGGAACCGGTGATCGATCTCGAGAGCGATGCGCATTTCATGCGCGAAGCATTGCGGCTCGCCGCGAAAGCGTTCGCCGCAGAGGAGACGCCGGTCGGCGCGGTGGTGGTGCGCGCGGGGAAAATCATCGGACGCGCTTTCAATCAGGTCGAGATGTTGAAAGATGCGACCGCGCACGCCGAAATGCTCGCCATCACTCAAGCGGAAGCGGCGGTGGGCGATTGGCGATTAAACGATTGCGATCTTTACGTGACGAAGGAGCCCTGCGCGATGTGTGCCGGTGCGCTTGTTCACGTGCGCATGCGGCGCGTGATTTTTGGCTGCGCCGATCCGCGCAGCGGCGCGGCGGGAGGAGTGTTGAATTTTCTGCAGCATCCTGCGCTCAATCACCGCTGCGAGATTACGCACGGAGTTTTGCAAGATGAATGCGCCGAGCTCCTGCAAGGTTTTTTTCGCACGCAACGCAATCGGAAAATGCGAGGCTAAGATCGACAATAACTTTTGGCTGCCTCGCTAGGACTCGAATCTACGGAACGGCCTCTGATCGAGAGGCGGTTACGCACGATCACGCACATCCTTACTCACTCGATTTGGACGGGCTAATTGCGGCGTGGCCGACTCTGCCGGCGACGTTGCAATCGGCGGTCCTTGAAATTGTCCGGTCGTTCACGGTCGCGACAGGAGGGAGTCGACGATGACGCGGGACGAACTATTGCAGCAAATTCTTCGAGGTCGTCTGGTCCTTGTCGGCGAATTTCGGGGCGCGCATGCCGAGACTGCCGGTTATGTCGATCAACGAAGCGGAGAAGCGATTTCCTACGTC
>CATPCN010000648.1 GCA_955652855.1 uncultured Chthoniobacterales bacterium
GTCTGCGGTCTGCGTATCCGCCTCTTTGACCAGAAAAGCTGGCGATTTGCTCGCGAAAGCTGGCACTGCAATGAGCGCTGCCATCAAAGCACAGAAGATGGAGTGGAGTTTTGTTTTCATGAGAGATTTGGTCCTTATTTGTTGCTGGTCAAAATAAAACCCCGCCGAGGCTGGAAACCCTCGCACTCTTTTCCCACCTCGTTAACCGCAACCGTTTGGCACCGACTCACCGCCAGCCGCAGCCGCCACCGTAATATCCGGAATAGCCATAATACCCGCCGCGATAGCCATATCCATAGGCAGGGTACCCGTATCCATAACCGGGATGGCCGTAATAGCCGCCTCCGATGCCAATAAACACACTTGAATGTCGGTGATAATACGGATAGTAGCCGTAATGGCGGTAGTGGCGGTAACCATGAGCTTGGGCCGTTGCCGCCAGCGAAATCATCAGAACAGTCAGTAACAGGTATAGTTTTTTCACAGTTTGTTTTTCCCTTTTTAAGTAGAACCCCGCCGCCCCTCCAAACCCTTATCGTTTTCCGCACACTCACAAAACGGGGCCGAACCACCGCGAAACCGGCACAAGCACCACCGAATGTCCCTTGTCCTACTTGCCAAAAGGCGCTGCCGCTCTCGCCCGCGCAAGTCGGCGTCCTGGAACGTCTGTTGAAAACGATCGGCGGCTCCACTTTCCGAAAGCGTGAACCGCCAAACGCCAACCCCAACCACGTGCTTCCGACTGGAAGCTGCTTTTATCCACGCAAAAACTCCCGCCCAGGCCAACACCGCGACCACAAGCAGCGTCAGCGTGAGGCCCGACTTCCAACTTTTCGCGATGCCGAAAAGCACGACAGAGAGCAGCGTGAAGATAAGGTCTTGGATCACCATCACCCAATCCAAGGGATGTTGGAAAAGGATGCCAAAACATCCGCAGTCCGGGAGGCGAATGCCGCGTAGCAAGGTGATCGTGGTCGCAGTCGAATAGCCCAAGTGAAACAGAACGGATAGCATCGCTGCTGTGGCGAGTTGCCGTCCGGAAAACAGCCAGAGTGCGAGCACCAGCTCGGCGAGCGATGCGACCATTCCCAAAGGCAGCAAACTCCAATGCGGAAAGAGCTGCCATTGCGCGAGTACTTCCGCGAAGTGCCGGTTGTCCAGCAGTTTTCCGATTGCAGCAAGCAACAAAACCCAACCGATCAGCCAGGCAATGCCGCGTCGAACGAGATTGAGAAATATGTTCATCAGCCGGTCAGGCGGTGAACTCTTATTCTCTAGGATTCGCCGCCCTGATCCGTGTTTCGCCACTCGTGCTTACGCGACTTCTTACCCATGCTCATCCACAGCATCGGTCCGCAACAAAAAACGAGGAACGCGATCACCAGAATGATCGGCAGCCAGTTGGTCCTGTCCATCTTTCACCTCCCTTGCATCAGACATCGATAATTATGCGCCGTCTTCATTTTCTGAGCAGTTTGGCAATCAGCACGACCAGCAGGACGATCACGAGAATGCCCACAATCCACCAGATCAACATTCCGCCCATCATTCCATTCATCTTACAACCTCACGTACGACGAGTTTTCCGTAGCCATATCGCTCCACAGATGCCGCATGACGCTAACGCGATGTTTATGATTCTTCAATCAGCTTGCAGAATTCCGATTTCAAGTCGCCGCCTTTCCGCGAAAGTCTGCGCCACTTTTGCAAATTCGTCACCAGCGCGTTGTGAAAGGTCTGGAGTTGCTCCAGCTTGATTTTCGTCTCATTGAGCGTCGCCTCCGCTATGGCAATGACGCAGCGGCAAGTGCTAGCGCCTTGTCCACGCAGACTCAAAATGCGCCGAATTTCATCCAGTGAAAACCCGAGCGTCTGAGCCTTTTTGATAAAACGAAGCCGCTTTAATGCCGCCTCCTCATAGACGCGGTAACCGGCAGCGGTCCGGGCTGCTTTTGGGATCAACCCGTTCCGCTCATAGAAGCGAACGGAGTCGGGCTTTACGCCCGCCAGCTTGGCCAGTTCGCCGATGAGAAGCAGCTTTGTCTTGTTCATTTGGCTGTCTGCTGATCGCAACGGCAGCAGCTTCGTTTTAATCTCAGATTGTAAATGGAAACAGTGATCAGTCCGATGGCGCCGGTCCAGATGAGCGGCGGACTGAACCAGATCTGGTGGCCGGCATAGATCAACGCCGCGCCGACAAACCCGGCAACAACGATCCACCAGCATCCGTGCAGTCTGGCCGACCATGCAAGCGACGCCACGCTTGCCAACAACAATACGACGAGCAGTGGTTGCACGATTATCCCGGCTGTGGTGGCGGCAACACCGATTGAAGCAAGGAATGACGCAACGGCAGGAATGCAGATTGGGCATTGTAGCGCCAGCACGGACGAGATCGCCGAAATGACCGTGCTGGCCCAAGGCGCAGCAGTCTGATTTTGGTTCGACTTCATAAGGCTATGCTTCAACGGTCGCGAAGCCGGCCTTTTGAATAGCTTCTGTGAGTTTCTGCTCTTGCACCTTCGCAGGCTCGTAGCGCACGGAGACGTGTTTCTGCCCCACCTTCGGCTTCACCTCGCGCACACCGGGAACTGCGCTCAACGCGGAGCTGATTTTTTGCCCGCACCCTTCGCAGACGAGATTCGGAATGAGAAACTCCACCTCCGCCAGCGCGCCCGTTTCGGCCACCTCCTCGCGCGGTAGTCGCATCCAGCGGATGCGCAGTGTGTTCAGCAGAATCGCGAAAATGCTCACAATCATGAAACCGATTGCGATCACTGGAGTGATGAATCCGAGCGCTGCAAGAATCATCCCGATGATGTTGAACAGCACCGCGACGACGACGTTTCCCGTCATCGTGCGGTAACTAGCCTTTCCGAGAATGAGCGCGCTCATCACATCGTCGATCCGGTCTCCAACGAGAATTACACCCGCAGACTCGATCGCGACATCCGTGCCCGCGCCGATAGCGATGCCCACGTTGGCTTGCGCCAGTGCCGGCGCGTCGTTGATTCCGTCTCCGACCATTGCGACTTTGCGCCCCTGCTTCTGGAGATCCTCGATCGCTGTGACTTTGTCTGCCGGGAGTAATTCGGAGCGCACTTCATCCACGCCTAGCTGCCTGCCAATTGCCTCAGCGACCCGCTGGGCATCGCCGGTTAGCATCACGCTCTTTATACTATGACGGCGCAGCTTTTCCGTCAGCCGCTCAGCGCCCCGCCGCGGCGTGTCCTGGAGCGCCAGGGCGCCGATCGCTTCGCCGCCTCGCGCCACGAGCACAACGGTTTTCCCTTCGCCGGCAAGCGCGTCGATTTTCGCCCGCGCCGCGTCGCTCACCCGAGCGCCACGTTCCTCGATGTAGGAAGGCTTCCCCGCAATGACTTCCGTGCCATCGATCATCCCGGAAACGCCTTTGCCCGGTAGCGCGCGAAAGTTTGTGACAGCCACTTTGCGCGCGCCCTCCCGCTGCGCGAAAAAGTTGATCGCCTGCCCTAGCGGATGCTCGGAAGAACCTTCAACTGCGCCCGCCAGCGCGAGAAGCTCAGCGCGCTCGATGCCGAACGCTTCGACATCAGTGACTGTGGGCCGGCCATAAGTAAGCGTGCCCGTCTTATCGAGCACGACGGTGTCCACCGTAGAAAGCTCGTGAAAGACTTCGCTCGCCTTGACGAGTAGGCCGATGGAAATTCCTCTGCCGCCGGCAATGGCCGCGAGCATCGGCGTCGTAATACCGAGTGCGCAGGGGTAACCCATGATGATCGTCGTGAGCAATGCCAGTGTCGCAAGCAGATAATTGCCAGTGAAGAGCATCCAACCGGTAAAGGCCACAGCAGCGACGACGAAGACTACTGGCCCATAATAGTTCATCAGCCGATCCGCCAGAAGTTCGAGCGGCGGTTTGCGCTCGGCGATGCGACTCATGAGTGACACGATTTGGTTGAGGAAACTTTCTTCACCGATTTTGGTGACGCGGATTTTTAATTCGCCGTCGAGATTCAGCGTGCTGCCGAGGACCTTCGATCCCGTTTCTTTTGTCGCGGGAACGGATTCTCCAGTGAAACTCGACTCATCGACACTCGCGATCCCTTCAATAACTTCGCCATCGAGCGGAATACGCTCGCCCGGGCGAACGATCAGCGCTTCCCCTTTCACAACCTCAGTCGTGAGAACATCGACAACCTCGCTGCCGCGGAGCACGCGGGCATGCGGCGGTTGCAGCGCAAGAAGTTTGCGCACCGCTTCGGCTGCTTTTTTGCGCGTATCGAGCTTGAAGAATCCGAAAAATAAATGGAGCGCCATCAAC
>CATPCN010000649.1 GCA_955652855.1 uncultured Chthoniobacterales bacterium
ACGGGCTAAGGAAAAATCAGTAGAAGCGTTTTATCCGTCCGGCCCACCAGTCAGCACGACTGTGTTCGCCGCTCCGCGTCGCCCCAGCGTGGTCCCCTTTTACTCCGCCGCGGTGGGAAACTTTCACTCCGCCCTTGACAGGTATTCCAGGATGGTCCGAGACACCGCCACGGACCGCCGACGTCACAGCGCAGTCACAGCGCAACCGTGGGCCGAGGCGCGCAGTAACGCCGCCGCGTTTCGCAAAATCCCCCCAGTCCTCCCGACGTTCCGCGATCCACGCCCCGGAGTCGCCGGACAGAAACCGCAGTTCGGGATGCTCGGACCCTGCCGGGTTTGTCGTTACCGATCCGCTCTGTCGGCCGGACCATTGCCTTTCTCCGAGTAGCGCGTCATACGGACGGAGCGCGCACAGGCGCTTCCCGGATCCGGGCTTCACGCCCACCAAAGGCCAAAGCAGCTGTTTGGGCGTTTTGGGTTAAAGTGGCAGCCTAGAAGGTAGGACCTCGCCAACTGTGCTGCATCTATAAGTAAACGAGGTCCGTCCTGATGGACGACCACTTGAGCAATAACGCGCGGGAATCTCCCGGTGGCGGTGCCAGCCGAAGGAACAGCTAGATCAACTCGTAACGTAAAGCGGTCATCGGATCGGCGGTTCCCTCGACGGACAGACGGAGAGCCACGCAGGGCACCAGTAATCCGATTGCGCAAATGAACGCTGCCACCGCCAAAACAGACGGGTCTGTTGCTGCGACGTCGTACAAAATAGATTGCCAACCTCGCACGACTCCTCGCGACGCAGCAATGTCTAACGCAACGTCGAGAGCACGCGTTGCCATCATCCCCGTTGCACGTCCTAGGCTGGACGGCCGAAAGAGCCAGAGCCTCCAAAAATTGTTTATGCACTCGCTTTCCGGTTATTATGGTGAGGTAATGAATATTTTCGGATAGCAAGGTGTACTATGCCAGACGGCGATGAAGGTCTCGGACCGATGTTGGCCGGTCCAATTGTGGAAGCCGATCATGAGAATGGGCAAACATTGGCACGAATCACGCGCCTCACCCCACCCGGTAATGTTCTCTGTTTCGCGCCGCGCGGAAGTGATCGGTTAGGCGCGATCCTGCTCCCGAACCTGTTGAACGTGAAAGGGCCAATCGTCGTCGTAGACTACGGTGGAGAGCTTTTTCGTGCAACGGAACAAGCTCGGCAACGGATGGGACAGCGAGTTGTGCGTATCGATCCCTTGGGCATCGCAGGCGAGCGAACGGGCGACCTTAATGCATTGGATCTTTACGATCTGCCGGGCGCCGATCGGGAAGCTGACGGTTTCGTGATTGCTGAACTATTTGCACAGCGCGACACGCTTTCCGACTCCAACGAAGTTGTAGCGTTTAGCCTCGTCCATGGCGTAGCAGGATATTGCGCATGCGTTCCCGACCGCCGCGAAGTGCGAAAACTGGTCGATGTTTTTTACAGTGATGATGTCGTTTACTCTCTTGCCGTCGTTCTGGATACGATTGGCAAGAAAATTCCCAAATCATCGTACAAGTTTATTAGCGCCTTTCTTCAAATGAAAGACGAAACCCGTTCTAAGATCCTGGCTACGGTACAACGGTGGTGCGAACCATTCCAGCGGCTCGGGACCGAGGTTTTGGCTTCGCCGGGCACAAACACTTTGGCCCTGTCGCGGATCACGGACGAGCCGCAAAGCACAGTCTATCTCGTGCTTCCGATCGGAAGGCTCCCCACACATTATTTCTTGTTGCGGATTTGGCTAACGATTTTGATTCATGCCTATGACAGAACGACCTCGCACACTTCTCCCCCATTATTCATCATCGATCGATGCGCCGCTCTGGGACAGGTAGCGTTGCTCGATCGATTCCTTACCCAAGAAGCCCGAGAGGAGCTGCAGTTGCTAACTATATGGAACGGCCCAGCGGAGCTACGCGCAACCTATCCCGGCAAGTGGGAGATGATCGCAGGCGCCGCGGAGGCCTTGCAGCTTTTGGGTAATCACGACGCTCCAGCCACACGTGAGGTCGCGGCTCTCATGGGCCTTGATCCGCAGGTAGCCTTTCCCGTGCCGGTCAACCATCAGCTCTTGCGGCTGGAGACAACGAGGCGCTACATCAACCTTCAGCCAGAGGTTACCCCAACTGAAGTAGTCTAAATTTTACAATCCTCAGGTATCGGAAGTATCGCTCAGCTTCGAGTACTGGGTGTAGAAGACGCGGTCCAGCATGTCGTAATAAACTAGGCGAACTCCTTGTGCATTTTCATTGACCACATAAATGGGACGTGCTATAGACGTTGTCATGATCGCGCGCTCCAACGCCTCCAGCAGGCGTCGATAATCCACTCCAGCGCTTCCCGCACCCGTCGCCGTCCCGAGAAGTACGGCCGTCGACGCGGCCACCGAAGCGCTTCTGTCGGACAACAGTCCTATCAGTTCGTCGAAAACAGAGCCCTCAACCCGCCTGAATTTCCCGGAAGCTTTGATCGCTGCGTCGCAGACAAACGAAACGTCCTGTAGGGCTGCGTGGAACGCGCCCGCGACTGGGCCGCGAACCGCGCGCAAGCCGCCCAGCAACTGGATTGCCGCCAGTCGGCACGCCCAATAACTATTCGTCCTGACGAAACTGGAAAACAGAGGCTCGAATGTGTTGGGGTCTGCCTGGGCTCCGAATTCCTTCGGATCGTGAGCGGCAAGGGAAGCGGCAGCCGTCAGTATCTCAGCCAAGATGTTTTCTGTATCCTCATAGATTTCTGATGTTTCAATCAATGTCAGGAGAATTGCGAGAACGGCTTCTTCCCGTTGCACCTTGGCTGCGGCCTTGGCAGCATCGTCCCAATAGGTCAGGATTGGGATATAGGAGCTTTTGCCTATCGCTTTAAGCGACTCGATGCAACCCCCTTTATTCGAGACGAGGTCGTCAG
>CATPCN010000650.1 GCA_955652855.1 uncultured Chthoniobacterales bacterium
ATCTTTCCTTCAACACGACCGAGACAGATCTTCAGGATCTTTTCGCTCAGGCGGGGCCAGTGCAAGAGGTCACGCTGATGCAGGATAAGTTCACCGGTAAATCACGCGGCTTCGCTTTCGTCACAATGACGACGGATGCCGACGCGCAAAAAGCGATCACGGAATTCAATGGCAAGACGGTCGAAGGCCGTCCGCTTACCGTGAACGAAGCCCGGCCTCGCGAGGCTCGCCCGCCCGGTGGCGGCGGCGGCGGACGCGGCTACGGCGGGGGTGGGGGCGGTTATGGCGGTGGTGGTGGTGGCGGACGCCGCGATGGCGGCGGGCGTCGCGGTCACTGAACCGAAGCTAAATTTTACAAAAAAGCGCCTGAGCGAAAGCCAGGCGCTTTTTTTGTCGATCTTTTCGGCAAAAACGTGTTTTGGCCACGGCTGCGACCGCCTTGTCATCCGAAGTACCGTTACAACTCAACCAAACCGAAGGAGCTCCGCCACCAAGACCGTCGGAAAATCTCGGCCGATCAAAAAAGTGCGTGCAAGGGCGCGGAAAAAGCCGGCGCGCTCGAAAAAGCGGACGATAGCTCGCAGCAAAAAGCGCAAACCGGCCGCTCGCGCGAAAGCATCGCGCCGCAGCGCACGTTCTGCGAAATCACGGCAACGTCCCGCAAGATCGACATCTTCGAGCAAACGGAAGCGCGGCAAAGCGCGTCGTTAATCTGCATTCGATCTTGTCGCGCGAATTTGTCGCGTGTCATGATGCGCTGCTAGATGAGCGCAGCGCACCCGATTGATGCGGAAAGTCTCCGTCGTGGTGAGTCCGAAGTCGTAGCGCATAGCGGCGCGTTCAAAAAAGAGCTCGGGCTTACTGATCTCGCGCTCACCCAAATTCTTTTCATCATCGGCCTTACGTGGGTAGGCAACGCCGCAAAGCTTGGTCCATCACACGTCGTCTTTTGGCTACTGGCGATCACGTTTTTCTATGTGCCATCCGCGGTCGTTGTCATTTATCTGAACCGTTTGATGCCGCTCGAAGGCGGTCTCTATCAATGGGCGAAACTGGGTTTCAACGAAGCGGCCGGTTTCATGGTCGCGTGGAACTTGTGGCTCTATGTGATCATGAACACGTCCGAAGCCGGGCTGATTTTGACGACAAACCTTTCCTATGCGCTTGGGCCGCAGGCGTCGTGGATTGCGTCGAACAAATGGCTGATCACGCTCACAAGTTTTCTTGTAATTGCATTGCTCGTTTTCGTTTCCACCGTTGGCCTGAGCGTCGGCAAGTGGGTACACAACGCTGGTGGAATCATCATGCTCACAATTTTTGCCGCGTTGATCGCACTTCCATTTCTGAACGTCGCGCACGGCGAGCTGCATGAATTTCATCCGCTCGCCACCGCGATGCCTGTTGTCTCACTCTTTAGCTTGAACATTCTCGGCAAGCTCGGGTTCGGCGCTCTCGGCGGTTTTGAATACGTCGCGATCCTTGCCGGCGAATGTCGCAACCCGGTGCGCACCATCGGGCGTTCTGTTGTCGTGGCCGCGCCGCTCATCGCGCTCATGTTTATCTTCGGCACAAGCTCGGTGCTCGCATTCGTCGATCCATCGCATGTCGATCTTATTGCGCCGATCCCGCAGGTTTTGAGTCTCGGTTTTCATCCTTTTGGAATCGCGGCGATGGTTGTGCCTGTCGCGCTAATGCTCTTGATCGCGCTGCGGATCGCGCAAGCGAGTGTCAATTTCACCGGTCTCACCCGCCTGCCAATGGTCGCCGGTTGGGATCGTCTCATGCCGCAATGGTTCACGAAATTGCATCCGCGATTCAAGACTCCCGTAAACTCGATCCTGCTCGTCGGTTGTATGACGCTGGGGTTTGGCTTGCTCAGTTTGATTGGAGTAGGCCATCAAGAGTCATTTCAATTGCTCTTTAATGCCGGCGGAATTTTCTACGCGTTGACTTATCTCGTCATGTTCGCAATTCCACTCATCGGCTTACGCGCCGCGCGTCCGCGTCCGCCGCTTTGGCTGCGCATCGCGACCGTTTCCGGATTTCTCATGACATTGCTTTACGTCACGCTCTCGATCTTTCCCATCATCGACGTGAGAAGCTCGCTCTCGTTTACACTCAAAATCAGCGCGGTGATAATCGGTGCGAACGTTTTTGGCGCAGCCATTTTTATTTTCGCGCGAACACGTCGAAAGCAAGATCGACAATAAAAATGGGCAGGGCTGGATTCGAACCAGCGAAGGCGTAAAGCCAGCAGATTTACAGTCTGCTCCGTTTGGCCACTCCGGAACCTACCCGTCGCTGCGAGCGTTGATATAGGCTTGGCCGCGCCAGCTCGCAAGTTATGTCGATCTTCGTTTGTCGAAAAACTCCCTGATCGCATTCACGACGTAACTCTGCGCCTCCCACGTCAGTTCCGGGTAAATCGGCAGCGCCAAAGTTTCGCGCGCGGCCCGCTCCGTTTCCGGAAGATCGCCTTCGCCGTAACCGAGATAAGCGAAACATTCCTGCTGATGCAGTCCCAGCGGATAATAAATTGCGGTGCCGATTTCTTTCTTCGACAAGTGTTCGCGCAGCGCATCCCGTTTTTTGGTGCGAATCACGAATTGATGATAGATGTGATGATTCGTTAAGCCGCGGTCGCGATATGGCTCCGCCGGGAGTGTGACATCACTCGTTAGGCCGTGGCGCGCAAATTCTTCGCGGTAAAAATCCGCGACTGCGCGCCGAGCGGCTGACCAATCATCGAGATGCGGCAACTTCACGTTAAGAATGGCTGCCTGGATTTCATCGAGCCGGAAATTTCCGCCAATGAATTGATGGTAATAGCGACGCTCCATTCCATGCTGTCGGCAGGCGCGCAGCCGATTTGCAAGATCGACATCTCTGCAGACGATCATGCCTGCGTCCCCAGCCGCCCCGAGATTCTTTGATGGATAAAAGCTGAAGTAACCAACTTCGCTCATCGTTCCCGCCTTTTTTGCGCTTCCGCCAAACAGACACTCCGCGCCGATCGCCTGCGCTGCGTCTTCGATTACGTCGAGCTGGTATCGTTCCGAAATCTCATGAATAGCCTCCATCTCGCAGCACAAACCGAACAGATGGACCGGGACGATGGCGCGAACAATTTTTCCAGTTCGATCAACCAGTTCGCTGTCGGCGTTCCTTCGACAATTCTTGGCGAGATAATTTTCCAGTGCCGCAGGCGAGATATTCAAAGTCGTTGGATCGACATCGACAAACACCGGCCTAGCGCCGACGCGGGCGATGCATCCGCCGGTGGCTAAAAAAGTGTAGGCACTCGTGATCACGGCGTCGCCCGCGCCGATCTTCAGCGCCATCAAGATCGCCAGTAATGCATCGGTGCCGGAGGAAACTCCGATCGCGTGCGGCGCAGCACAATAACGACAAATCGCTTTCTCGAACGCCTCGAGTTTCGACCCAAGGATAAAAGTTTGGCTGGCGAGAACCTCTTCGATCGCTGCTCGGATTGGCTCGGCGAGCGATCGATATTGCTCACTAAGATCGAGAAGCGGCACCTTCATCGCTCGAAGAATGGCAGCTTCGCCCCGCTGATCAATGCGAAGTTTTGCACTGGAGACAGCGCGTTGACCTGCTGCGCGCGGTCGCTTACTATTCCGGCATGTCGCTCATTCGCGGGCTCTTTTGGCTCGTTCTATTCGTGTTTTTCACGTTTTGTTTCGTGGTCCTGTTTGAATATGGAACGCACGATTTCGTTGGCGGATTTCAAAAGGAATTCGAACGCGTAAAAACATTCGTTCAGAAAGCAGTCGAGAAACCTGCCGCTAAAGCTCGCAAGTAGCCGCAGCGTTCACGCCCTCTCATTCTACAAATTCGATCTGCGGCGTTTGATCGAGATATCCGAGTTGCTGCGCCTGGCCGAGAAATTCGCGAATGGCGGCGCGACCATCTTCGCCATAGTCGCGAGTGTAATTGTTAACGTACATTCCAATGAATTTGGCGGCCAGCGTTTCGTTCATGTCGCGCGCGTACGGCATCGAGTGCCGCACCGCCTCGTCGCGATGGGTCAATCCGAATTCGATGCTCTCGCGAATGATCTCCAATAAATCATGGCGCACTGCTGGCGCGATGTCTTTGCGTAAAACATTGCCGCCAAGTGGAAGAGGGAGCCCCGTTTCATGTTTCCACCACTCGCCAAGATCGACAATTTTTTGAAAACCCGATCGTGCATAGGTCAGTTGCCCTTCGTGAATGATGAGACCCGCCTCGGCGCGCCCGTCATTCACCGTGTCGAAAATCTGATCGAACGGAACGACGACGTGTTTGAAGTTGCGTCCGAGAAAAAGTTGCAGCGCGAGATACGCGCTCGTCATTTTTCCAGGTACAGCGATTGTCTTATCACTCAAGAACTCGCGCGCTTCCGGTTCACTCGGAAGCGGCTCTTCCGTTGAACGTTTCCGGATAACGACTGGCCCGTAACCGTCTCCCATGCTGGCGCCGCAGGGAAGCAGGGCATATCGATCGCTCACGTAAGCGTAGGCGTGAATCGAAATCGCAGAGATGTGGAGCTCGCCGCGAAGCGCGCGTTCGTTGAGCGTTTGAATATCTTCCAGGCGGTGCTCGAACTTATATCCGCGCATGTCGATCTTGTTCTCCGCCATCGCATAAAACATGAAAGCGTCATCCGGATCAGGCGAGTGCCCCAGAGTAAAAACAGGCGATTCACTCGGCATGTCCGCATGCTAATTGTGCCGCGAGATGCGTGCAACGCGGCTTCATTGCCATTTGCGTTGCGGAATCTGTTCCGATAACGTCAAAACGCATGGCGAAATCGGCTCTCGGCAAAGGTTTGGGCGCGCTTATTGGTGCCCGTCCCGCGGCAGTGCGACCCGACTCGGAATCAGGCGAGAAGGTTCATCGAGTAAATCTCACCAGCATCGCACCGAGCCGGCTCCAGCCAAGAAAAACATTCGAGCGTGAGGCGTTGACAGAACTGGTGGAATCGATTCGCCAGCAGGGAATCATTCAACCGCTCATTGTCCGTCGCATCGATGGAAAGCACGAGCTGATTGCCGGCGAACGTCGGTGGCGTGCCGCGCAGGAAGTTGGTCTCACCGAAGTGCCGGTGATTATTCGCACGGCCAGCGATTTGGAAGTGCTCGAGCTTTCTTTGATCGAGAATTTGCAGCGCGAAGATTTGAATCCGATCGAAGAGGCGCAAGCCTATGCACGGCTCGCCGGCGAATTCGGAATGCGGCAGGAAGACATCGCGCAGAAAGTCGGCCGCAGCCGCGCGGCGGTCGCAAACTCCATGCGTCTGCTCGATTTGCATCCGCAAATTCAGACGTGGGTGATGCAAGGTTTGCTCTCGGTCGGTCATGCGAAAGTGTTGCTTGCGTTGAAAACTCCGGAAGAACAACTGCTCGTGGCGGAAACGATTTTGCGCCGCAGCGCCACCGTTCGCGCCGCGGAGCGATTGGTCGCGCGTCAGCTTGGAACGTCGCGGCCGCGCCGAAAGCATCGCGAGACGGGAACAATCGTTAGTTCTGCGACGATTGAGGATTTGCAGGATCGATTGCAAAAACATCTCGGCACTCGCGTCACGCTGCATCACGCCGATAAACGCGGCCGGATCGAGATTGAATATTATGGGCGCGACGATCTGCAGCGCGTGCTTGCGGCGATGGGTTTGTCCGCGAGCGAATAAACTCAGCGGCGAACAGCGCCGATAGAATGAAAGCGATTACACTCGTTTCCCTTTCCCTTTTTACTTTTCTTGCTCATGGAAAGGGTAAGACAAATCCGTCCAGCGCGAAACCGTGGGAAGAATTTTCCGGTGAGAAAGCGCTCGCGCATGTTCAGCATCTCGTAGACTTGGGGCCGCGACCGTCGGGTTCGAATGCGCTTGAAAAGTCGCGCGATTACATCAGCGCGCAGCTCGAGAGCTTCGGCTGGAAAGTGACACGGCAGCAATTCACCGACGAGACGCCGCGAGGAAAAGCCACGTTTGTCAATCTGATCGCGCGCTTTGGTGAGCCGAGCGCAGAGCCGAAATCGCTGTTCTTACTTTGCTCCCACTACGACACGAAAATTTTCGAGACGTTCCGATTTGTCGGAGCGAACGACGGCGGATCGAGCACTGGTGCGCTTTTGGAAATGGCGCGCGTCTTGGGTCGACATCCGGCCCTCGCCGCCAAGATCGAGATTGTTTTTTTTGATGGCGAAGAAGCCTTCGAAAACTTTTCGGAAACGGACGGTATTTATGGAAGCCGCCATTTTGCAAGCGATCTTGTCGCGAACAAACAAACGAAACGATTTCGCGGCGGCATTTTGTTCGACATGATCGGCGATTGCTCGCTCACCATCACATTGCCGCCTGACTCGCCGTCGGATTTGACGCGCCAAATTTTCGCGTCGGCTGATGCGTTGAAGGTGCGAAATTATTTCACCTATTTCGATCGCGATGTCACCGACGATCATACGCCGCTCAACGCCGTCGGAATTCCGACTGTCGATCTTATCGATTTCCACTTCTCTTACTGGCACACCGCCGATGACACGATGGAAAAAATCAGCGCGGATAGCTTGCAGAAGGTGGGATCGGTCACCGCGTATTTTCTTTCAGAATTCGCCCTGAAATGAGGCTCCATCTCAAGCTTACTCTGATCATCGGCGCGTGCATCGCTGGGGTCGCGACCGGTGAATTTATTGTGCGTTCTCCGGTCTGTCGCGACGCGCTTGGCAGAATGTTTGGTCGGGGCGATTTGGTCGCCCTCGTGCAGGGGAGAGGGATTTATGAGTGCAATCTCACAAACGGCACACGCCTCGAGGACTTGGTGGTCTCTGAAAATATTCGTTGGCTTTCGCGACGTGAACCGGTCGCGGCAGCGGCGCGAGATCATGAATATCGATTGCTCAGGTCGCAGTTTGCCGATGAGAAAGCATTCGCCGCTGCGCTCCGATCAAATTGGTTTTTATCTCGATGTTTCCGCTCCAGGATTGGCGAACATTTGCGCGCCGGGCGTTGGATCGACAATCAAATCGCACCGGAAATAAAGGTTTCCGACGAAGAATGTCGTCAATTTTTCGAAGCGCATCACGACGCGTTTATTCAACCGCTGCGATATCGCGCCAGTCATCTTTTTCTCGCCGCGACGGCTGAAACACCAGTTGACGTGGCTGATGGGAAGAAGCGATTGATTGAATCTTTTGCAAACCAAATCGGGCAACATGTCGATCTTTCCGAACTGGCGGCGCAATTTTCAGAAGATGAAGCGACCAAAGCAAAAGGCGGCGACCTGGGCTTCTTTTCCGTGTCGCGCATGTCGCCGGAGTTTTTCAGCGAAGTGGCCAAACTTCGCATCGGCGAGACGAGTAAGCCGTTCCGCTCGCACCTGGGCTTCCATATCGTGCGGCTGACCGATATGAAGCCGTCGCACGAAATGTCTTTTGAAGAAGCGCGTGCAGAAATCGTCGCCGCCGTGCAAGTTGAGAAGCGACGGGCCGCCGTGGCGCGGTTGGCCGCAGGCCTAAAAACAGCCGAATATCGCCGTCCGTCGGGGTAAATTCGCTGCAATTCGGGATTTCAGGATTGCGTCGGGCGCAATTTCATTTCAGTCTGGATATCCGGCTCTCGCAGTTTATGGGTGCCGCATTTTAGGAAAGAAATGTCCCGCCGCACACGAAATAACATCGGAATTATCGGCCTCGGAATTATCGGCCAGCGGGTGGCTGATCATTTGCGTCGGCGCGGCTTCCACGTTTTCGTTTGGAATCGGACGCCGCGCGCCGTGCCAAATTTTGTGGGGTCATGCTCGGAAGTCGCGGAGCTTTGCGATTTCGTTCAGATTTTCGTTTCGGACGACGAAGCGTTGCTGCAAACCGTGCAGCAATTAACTCCGGCGCTCACACCTCATCACATCGTGCTGGCGCATTGCACGGTCGCACCGGAAACGATGCGAACGGCGGCGGAAATTGTGCAACGCCGCGGCGCCCGCTTTTTGGATGCGCCTTTCACTGGCAGCAAGCCTGCGGCGGAAAAGGGCGAACTGATTTATTACGTGGGCGGCGACGAAGTCGCGCTGCGCGATGCGCGCCATGTCCTTTCGGCAAGCAGCAAGGAAATCATTGCGATCGGCGAAATTGGTCAGGCGACCACGATTAAGATCGCGACGAATATGATCACGGCCGCGAGTGTGCTAGCGGCTGGCGAAGCGCTCGCCCTCGTTCACAATTCGGGACTTTCATCGGAGAAATTAATGACTGCGCTGCGCAGCAACGCCAGCAACTCGGCGACGCTGGCGTTCAAGCTCCCGAAAATGATTGCCGGCGACTTCACGACTCAGTTTTCAGTGAAACACATGTTCAAAGACATGCAGCTCGCGTATCGGCTGGGGCGATCGCACGATCTCGAATTGAGTGTGACCGGCGC
>CATPCN010000651.1 GCA_955652855.1 uncultured Chthoniobacterales bacterium
AACGAGTTCCGCCCGAACCAGTTGGGTCAAGCGCCCGATGACACTTTCGACGCCTTTTACTCCGAGTTTGATGGAAGGCAAAGAGGCGATGGCATTTGCGGCGATGCCATGGCGATAATATAACCAGAAGATGCGCCGGTCGCGTTCTGTGGATCGACCGTCGGACATTCTCTTTAGAGCAGCTTCCACCTCACTCAGAAAGACCTCTTGCTCAATTTTGCGCGCCGCTGAAGAATCGTCTGAACCTGCCGATTCCGCATCTTCAAGCCGAGACACTAGTGTGCGCTTACCTCGCCTAGCCGATTGGGTCGCCTTAAAGTAGTCATGCACAAGGTTCGTCACGACAACAGTCAGGTACCCATTGATTGCATCGGGATGGACGGATTGAAATCGACGCAGAACTCGACATTCATCCTGGCAGAGTTTCAAGTATGCGTCCTGAGTCAACTCCTCATAGACTGCCTCAGAGGTTTCGCCCCACTTGCGGGCGACGCGCACTACGGTGAGCGTAATTCGCCGGTGAAAGCGTTTGATGAATTCTTCCCATGCCACACTCTGGTTGGACTCGATGCAAAGCCGCAACAGTTCTTCATTAGAAAGCGAGGAGGAGTTCGCAAGCAATGCCGGAATTTTATCATAGCCTTACCGAATCTGCCGAGGGGATTCGGGCAAATCTATCGTTGTGACAAGTAAGGCACAGGTGGACGGCCTGTCCGAAAATCGCGACGTAGAGGAGACCCATGATGAGGATGATTGTTCTGTGGCTAGCGGTCTTGCTGTTGCCTGGAGTGGTCCACGTGTCCAACGCACAAATGCAGGACGGGCATTCGGAGGCGGTAGACAAAATCATTGAGTTCCTACAAAGCGGAAGTTTTGACCAAGCGTCCGCTCCGATTGAGCGATACCTCTCGGAGCGCGCGCAAGCGGTTGGGCCGAATAGCACGATGCTGGCCCGGAGTATTTTGAACCTTGGAGACATGTGCTTTCACTATGGTGGTTACCGGCTCGCTGAGTCGCTTTATCTGCGAGCTATCGACATCTACAGCCGTGCCGATCCGGATGGATCCGCGGTGCTGGTTGGAAAGATCGACCTCGGTGTTATCTACCTGGGCATGGGTGCCTTAGACAAAGCTCGGCGCTACTTTGTAGAGGCGCTTGGGGCTAGATCCACTGAATTCGACGAGCTAACCGGGGCCGCCGCAAACGGCCTCGCGGGTGTAGCGCGAGCGGAAACCAACTATGCCGAGGCGGAGCGGCTCTATCGGAAGGCCTTGACAATAGCAGACCGTGTGTTACCCAAAGACGATCCCACTCGGGTTATCCCTCTTGGCAATCTGGCGGACTTGTATTCGGAGATGGGCGACTATGCAAGAGCGGAGCCGGTCTTTCTCCAGGCAATTTCGCTCCTCAACCACCTGCCACATGGGGAACCTGCGCTGACTGGGCAACGGACGCTCATTGCGAATCTGGTGGGGTTGGCCGCGGTGTACGACGCGAAAGGGGATGTCCCCCGAGCTCTACCGCTCGTGCGACGCGCAATCGTCCTGGCCCGCTCAGGTTCAAACCCCAACCATCCGGAAGTCGGACGAGCCATGGCAATTGCGAGCATTCTGGCGATACACCGGCGAGACTATGCTGAGGCGGAGACTCTCGCTCAGCTCGCAATGGGAATTGCCGAAAGAGTGTATGGTCCAGTGCATCCTAACTCGAGCGTCGCTTTAGGAAATCTGGCGTATATCTACGAACTCGAAGGCAAGTATCGGGAAGCGGAATCGCTCGCTCGAAGGGCTCTGGAGATTGTGCGGCACTCGTGGGGAGAGAATCATCCAGAGACTGCCCGCTCGTTGAACAATCTCGCACTGGTTTGCGAGAGGCTCGGTAAGTTGGATGAGGCTGATGATCTGCTCCGCCGCAGCATTGTCATTAACGAGAAAACGCTTGGCTCCGCACACCCACACACAGCACTCGGCTTCGACAATCTGGCGAACCTTCTCTGGGCCCGTGGCAGCTTTGCCGACGCACAAAATGCGTTTGGCCGAGCGCTTGCTATCCAAGATCGAAACCTCGCTCTGATTGTCACAACGGGATCGGAGGCTCAGAAACGAGCTTATACTGCCATGCTTCGACCGTCTACGGAACGCATCCTTAACTTCCAGGAGCTTTCGCAGGCGGGCGTACCAGCACGCCGCCTTGCAGCGACAACAGTATTACGACGGAAGGCTAAAGTGCTCGAAGCTCTGGCAGGTGAAGTAGAGGCGCTGCGGCGAGGCTTAGGCCCCCGGGAGCGTGCATGGTTCGATCAGTTGTTGGTCCTTCGCAGGCGCGAGGCAGCGTTGGCGGCTCACCGTCCTCCAGGACAGTCTCCGGCGGAATATCAGGTAGCGATCCAGGCCCTGCAAAAAGAAGACGATGAACTTGACCAGAAAATCGCGAACGGCAATGCCGGTTTCAGGAAAGCAAGCGAGCCCATCAGTCTGGAGGATGTGCAGGCGAAGCTGGGAGCGCAGTCCGCACTGATCGAGTTCATCTGGTATCGCGCCTACGACCCGGGCAACGGCCTGATGCCGCCTCGGCGAGGTGACCCGAAGTATGGTGCCTTCGTGATTCTCGATGCAGGGAACCCAGTTTGGGTGGATCTGGGAGCCGCCAGCCAGATCGACGCTGCGGTCTTTCGCTTCCAACGCGATCTTCAATTACGGCGAGCGATCGGGCAGACGTCCCAGGATATCGATAAGCTTACGATGGCCCGCATCCGACCGTTCCTGAAGGACAGGACGCAACTTTGGATTTCGCCCGATGGCGAATTAAATATTGTGCCATTCGCCGCATTTCAAGACGAAAAGAAGCACTACTGTCAAGGGCGGAGTGAAAGTTTCCCACCGCGGCGGAGTAAAAGGGGACCACGCTGGGGCGACGCGGAGCGGCGAACACAGTCGTGCTGACTGGTGGGCCGGACGGATAAAACGCTTCTACTGATTTTTCCTTAGCCCGT
>CATPCN010000652.1 GCA_955652855.1 uncultured Chthoniobacterales bacterium
AGCCTTGGCGAAGGCGGGCGGTTAGCTCAGTGGTAGAGCATCTCGTTTACACCGAGAGGGTCGGGGGTTCGAAACCCTCACCGCCCAGTCTACGCTCGCAGCGCAGTGGAGAGCGGAGACTGTCGCGCCGTAGCCTTCGCGAAGGCGGACCCTTTTCACCTTGCAACGTCAATGCGGCCAGCTTCGACTCGGCAAGCCAATCAGAAATGAAGCCATAAGCCATTGGCGGATCAGAGGTCAGACGTCACTACTTCTTCAGCAACTCCAGGACAACCGGAAAAATAATTTTCTCCCACTCGGCGTAGGCTTTGGCGGACGGATGCAGACCGTCCTTTGCCACGAGTGATTTGTCGTGCCCCATTTTTTTGCTGACCGGGAATATATCGACAACCTGGAGGCCGCGCTTGTGAGCTTCTTCGATCACGATTTGATTAAACTGCATGATTCCTTCGTGAATGTTGCGGCCGCGTGAGTACTTCGGGCCGGTCGGCGTAACTCCGAAGTCCGGAATGGTCACGACAAGTAAATGCTTCTTATTTGGTAACACTGCGAGCATTTGGTCGAGCAGATAACTGAACCGATTCCGAAACGTCGTTTCATCGATTCCCTGGACCCAGTCGTTCACGCCAATGAGTAACGTCGCAAAATTGGGGTTCGAATTTACGAACTTGGGCAGCTCGCGATCGATCGCGTCCTTCGTTGTCCAACCGGTGACTGACGGGTTCGACACAAGATCGACATGCAGGCCTTGCGCGTTCAAATGTTGCGTTAACAACGCCGGCCACGATTCCTTCGGCGATGCACCTTCTCCGCACGAGTAGGAGTCGCCAACCACCGCGTAGCGAATTCGTTGTACCTCGGGCTCGGCCATGGCAAAATTCAAAAAAAGAAAAAGACAGCTTACAACTGCTTTCATTAACTACTAGTTGATGGTTAAGAGAACATCGCGTCCACTGCGGCCTGGCAATGAATTTTCCCGGTGTCCAGTAAAGCGATTCCGTTGTGACTTTCGCCGCGTAGAATCAGCGGCAACTCTGTTCCGGCCAGAATAACTCCGTCGATGCCTGCCTCGCCGTAGCCTCGCGAAGGCGGGTCGATCTTAGCTTTCATACGGTCCGCGATGGCTAGCAAACCGGAGCGGGTTTCGGGCAGAAAATTTCCGGGCACAAGTTCGCTAAAATATTTCTCGTGAATGTAATCCTGATCTTTTGATTCAGGCGCAATCAGGTCGATTCCTTCGCGCGAGAAAACTTTGGGATAAAAGGTTGCCTGCATGGTGTAACGCGTCCCGAACAGAGCGAGGCGTTTCATTTTTCGCTCTTTGGCGTAGTCACACGTTGCTTCGACAATGCTGATCAACGGAATTGGCGACTTGGGAGCGATATCATCGAAAACAATGTGCGGAGTGTTGGCCGCGATTATTCCGAAATCCGCCCCGGCCCGCGGGAGCTTCTCGATCTCGTTCAAAAGAAATTCGGCCATTGCGGCAAGATTGTTCGCGTTCATGAAGTCGATCCCCTTCTTCAGGTCGATGCTATTAATAACGAACTGCGGATAGCTGCCGTCCCGCTGACGTTCGCGATAAAGCGCGATGATGTTCTTGTAATAGTCGATGGTACTCTCCGGCCCGACGCCGCCGATGATGCCAAGAGTTTTCACTCAGGCAGCAGTATCAAGAATACTGCGGCGAATCAATCGGCCTTCGGCTCGTCTTCGCTATCCTCTACCGAGAGAACGCCGAGTCGCTGACGATAACGCCCTCCCCACGCGTGCATCGCGTCCTTGGTCGGTTGGAAGAACTTTTGCGCGAAAAGCGTGGGCACGAATGCACTCAGGATCACGACCGTGACAAGGATCGTGTATTGACGCTGATCGATAATTTTGTTTTGGAAGCCGAACAGGGCCGAAATTGTTCCGAAGGTCAGGCCTGTCGCCATGAGCAACGTCGTGTAAGTCGCCTCGCGGTGATGCATGTAATGCAGACGTGCCAGCGGCCACACGCCGACAATCTTTGTCAGCATCTTCAACAGCAGAAGGCCACCGACAATGGCGACCGCAGGCCAAAGCGCAGGCAGCGAAACGAAGAGGCCGGCTTTGATGAAATAGAACGGCGTGAACACCGCGAAAGCGATGCTCCGCATCCGGTGAACGAGTGTTTTGTCGCGGAGAAAAACGCCGGCCACCACCAAGCCGATCAGATACGCCGGCAACACTGCTTCGCTTTTCGCAGTCGTAGCGAGTCCGCCAAGGAAAAACAAAATGAAGAAGATGAATTTCACTTCCGGCTCACTCACCCGAGTCGCGCCGAATTTATTAATGATCCCTCTCGTCCACGCCGGCATGAACCAAAGGACGACGCACATGGTTACGACAAACACGAGCAGCCAGATGTTGTAATTTGCAAACAATCCGCCGAGCGCGAGCACCGTTCCAAAATCAGTGATGAAACAAGCGGCCAGAATCATTTTGCCCATGGCGGTGTCGCTGAACCCGCCTTCGATCATCACCGAGTAAACAACCGCCACGGAAGTGGTCGAAAGGGCGATGCCGGCGATTTGCGCCTGATGCAGGGG
>CATPCN010000653.1 GCA_955652855.1 uncultured Chthoniobacterales bacterium
ATTGGAAGTGGCGCGGTTGGCGCGGTCGAGAAAATCGGGACAACACTCGAGCACGAACCGACTCCTGCCGAGACGCTCAAAGCGGGTACTGATCTTGTTTGTTTTAGCGGCGACAAACTTTTTGGCGGTCCGCAAGCCGGCATGATCGCAGGAAAATCGCGCTTCATCGCGGCGCTCAAGCGCGATCCGCTTTTTCGCGCGCTGCGTTGCGACAAATTAGTTCTGGCCGCGCTGCAAGCGACCGTCGATTCGCATTTGCGGAGCGAACAGCAGGCGCTGCCGGTCCTAAGTCTTTTGCAAACTGAAAAGGACGAACTGCGCGCTCGCGCCGCGGCGATTCTCGTTCGACTACGCGGACTGCCGCTCCGGATAATGGTTGGCCCCGGGAGCGGCAAAGTGGGCGGCGGCAGTTTGCCTCGATCGATTCTGCCTTCCATCACGATCGACATTTTGCCGGACAATTGTTCGGTTCAGGATTTTCACGCGACGCTGCGCCGATGGTCTCCGCCGGTACTCGGCTACATTTCGGGCGAGCGATTCAAGCTCGATATACGCACAATCTTCTCGCATCAGGACGATGTGCTCGTCGATGCGATCCGCGCCGCGTGTTCTGCAAGTCCGGCAAATTCGTGATCAGCGAACGGGTGACGCAAAAGAATTTTATCCTCGCGACCGCCGGCCATGTCGATCATGGCAAGAGCGCATTGGTTAAAGCGCTCACCGGTACGGATCCCGACCGTTTGCCTGAGGAAAAAAGGCGCGGCATCACGATTGATCTCGGCTTTGCGCACTTCGATCTCACAACAACCGGGGGCGAACCTGTTCGCGTGGGAATTGTCGATGTTCCGGGTCACGAAGATTTCGTGCGAAATATGATCGCGGGAATCGGCGCAATCGATCTCGCGCTTTTAGTCGTTGCCGCCGACGACGGATGGATGCCGCAAACTGAAGAGCATCTGCAAATCCTGCTCTACCTTGGCGTGACGCGCGCAGTCGTCGCGCTAACCAAAAGTGATTTGGGCGCGGCGGACAAAGTTGTCGAAGAGATTCGCGCGCAGTTGCGCGACACCGCATTTGCTCGAGCGCCGATCATTTCGACTTCGGTGCGGACGAACGAAGGTCTCGAACAATTGAAACAAACGCTGGCCTCTCAGTTTTCCGAGATGCAACCACAGCGCGATGTCGGGAAGCCACGCCTCTTCGTGGATCGCGCATTCAGTTTGCGCGGGATCGGCACCGTCGTGACCGGCACGCTCGCACATGGGAAATTTCATCGAGGCGAGACCGTGGTCGTGCAGCCAAAAAAACTTTATGCGCGAATTCGATCGCTGCAAAACCACGGCGCGGATCAGAAAATAGTCGCGCCCGGAATGCGCACCGCAATCAATTTGCCGGACCTGCCAATCGGGAAAAACGGCACAAGTGTCGCACGCGGCGATGTCGTGACTGTTGACGAACTCGGCGAGCCAAGCGCCGTGCTCGATGTTTTGCTGGAACGATCGCCACGGCTTCGTGGATCGAAAAACCCAGCGGCGCGACCATTGCGCGACGGTATGTCGATCCAATTTCATCTCGGCAGCGCCCACAGTGCCGCGCGAATGCTCCTGCTCGATGGAACGGTTGCCGCGCCGGGCGAAAAAGCGATCGCACAATTGCGCCTCGCTTCTTCTGCCCATGCGCTTTTAGGCGATCGCTTTATTCTGCGCGACGCATCCGAGCAACACACCCTCGCCGGCGGAATCGTTCTCGATCCTGACGGCGACTCGAGAAAATTTCGTACTGAAGCGCAGCGCACGCTCTTAAACGCGCGCGCCCGTTCGCCCGGCAATGTCGATGTTGCTCTCGCGACTGAGCTTGAGCGTGGCGGCGCGATTAAGCGCGAGCTGCTTTTGGGGAAGTCGCTTTTCAGCATCGATGAAATCAAACATGCGATCGATCAACTGGAGAGAAGCGGACGCGCTGTGATTCGCGGCGAAATCGTTGCCGATGCGATCTTCTGGCGTTCGTTGCGCGACCGCACCATCGAATTGATCGACGCAGAACATCGACATCATCCGGAACGTTCGGGAATTGATGTGTCTCAACTTCGGTCCGCCGATATATCGCCAGAAGTTTTCGACGCACTCGTTGCGGATTTGTGTCTCGATGGTTTTATTCGCTCCGGCGCAATCATTGCGCGCACTTCGCATCGACCTGCGCTGCCGGAAAACTTGCGTGCCGCGGGCACTAAGCTTCGCGCGACGTTCTCTGCAAAATCTTTCGACCCACCTGCGCGTGACGAACTCGCGCCGGATGCAGACTCGCAACAAGCGCTTCGATTCCTGATTACAACCGGCGAAGCGGTAGAGATCGGAGTCGACCTCGTGCTGCTCGCTGACAGTTTCCAGCAAATGAAAAGCGCGATTGTCGATTTTCTTGCGCAACGCGGCGCTGCGACAGCGAGCGAGCTGCGCCAGGCGCTCGGCACAACGCGACGAATATTGATTCCGTTGCTCGAGAAGCTCGATCGCGAAGGAGTCACGCGGAGAGAAGGCGAGCGGCGGATCTTGCGACGCTAACGTAACGGCTGCCGCGATCTCCAAGTTGAAATAATCGGCAGCGCGTCGAC
>CATPCN010000654.1 GCA_955652855.1 uncultured Chthoniobacterales bacterium
GAGTACAGGGTTGGAGCCCTAGTGTTCTCATTCGTGGAAGACCAGGGCTCGGCTTTGTATGCCAGGGTTGTGAACATTCGCGGAAGGCTGTTCCCGCAGGTCATGTTACTCTCAGCCGCTTGCGTGGACCTGCATTGGGGCGCCGGCAAGTCGTCCGTGCTGGGTCATCTGGCGGGTGATCGGTTCGGGGAATGGCCAGCTTTTCCGGAATTGGAGAAGCCGCAGAAGGAAACGCCGAGGCCGCGCGCTTTGCTCTTGTGGGGGCCTCCCGGCAGCGGGAAAACCTTGCTCGCGAGAACGATGGCAAGATATCTTGGCTGGTCGGCCATGCCACGCATCGATGTGAGCATCTTTAGCGCGGCCACTCAACAGAGGCCGATTGCAACGGTCTCCGATCTCCGCGCGAAGCTAGATGCAATAGATGCCCTGACGCGCGTGGAGGCTAACCTCTACCGGGACTTCTGTGTTCTTGCCGAGACGCGAGGTGTGAAGTCGGAGAGAGTGCCGCTGGTCAGCGACCGGGAAGAGACGCTGAGCCGTCTGAGCCTGGGCGCGGGGGTGTTCCTATCGGGACTCGCGACTGCTCTGTTGAGCCTGAGTACCCCTTGGGGCGCTGTCGGGCTGCTTCCGTTGATCTCCCTCGCTGTCGCATGGTGGCGTCACCTCAAGTGGACCAGCCGGATCACCTGGCAGTACAAGTCCATCAAAGAATGTGTGGAGTACCTGCAGCAGAATCTATGGCGAGGTGGGGAAGATCCGGTTCTACATTGGCACAAGGTGTTTAGGGAGACCGAGAAAGTAGCTTTCCTCGTGGGCCGGCGCCATGAGACCGATGTCCTATCTCTTGGAAGCGCGCTCAGCGCTCGCGGATTTAGGATCGAGGTACTTGATTCAGTCGTCTCTGCATTTGATGCGTGGTTCCTACATCGTCTAAAGTCCCGCTCCGCGACACGGATCGTCTGCTTTGCAGGTCATGGTAATTACGTCGCGGAGTTGCACGGATTGCGCGATGCAAGTTCTTATTCATGGATGCATGCCGGACTACGATACTCGGAAGCTCGATCGGTTTACACGGATTGGCTCGATGTTTGGAAGAAGAAATTGCCCAAGAACGCTTTTGTGTTCGTCGATACAGCAGGTGAGACTGGGGTGGACCTTTGGTCTGGATTTGGATTGAGCGGGGCGAGTTGCGGGGCCAGTTGCGCGCTAATGGCGCTCAGACACTTAGACTATCGGCGGGCACGGTCCGAGTGTACAAGTGCGTTGATCGAAGGTTTGAGGGGTTGCGCCGCGGGACGGGAGGGGCTTGTCACTGTCTCTGATATTGAGAAATACCTGAGGCGCCGGTTGAATGATGTTGGGGAGATCCAGGTTGAAGCTCAGTTTAGCGACTCCCGATCCGGAGACATCTTGCTAAGCACAATGCCAGCCCGCGCCTCTCCTGATTGGAGCGAGAAGGAGTGAACTCGTGGGGCTGCACTGCTTATGCGGGATTTGATTCCTCGGGCGCTGCAGCTTCGAGAGTAAACGTGGGGCGGGCCTTCACGAGGTCCGCCCCTTCTTTTTTCGCCAGCGATCTCAAGCTGAATTCCATGGTTTAACGCTTCGCAAATTATGCCAGCAGGGTTTAGAAAAATGACTCACTCTGTTCAAGCGGCTCGGGGATGAAGGGATGGAATTAATTCGCATCTGGAGAGACGGTTTGTCGTTCCTAAAATACGGATGGCCGCCTTTGTCGATTTCACCGTTGCGGCGATAGGGGCAATATTCCGGGGCAGGCCGGCGCGAGCGCATCTGGTGGTAGAGCTCGTAGCAATAGACCCGTTCTGGGTGAACGGGATTAGCCCCGTGAATGGACAGGAGGAAGTACTCGCGGGCCGATCGCGGCTGTCACCTGCTGCAGAATGTCATCGGACTATTTCACTCTGGCTAGGCGTGCGAGACCACGGTGCTGCTGCCTACTCGGTAGGTGCGTTGACGTCCCATGGCCCCCAAAACCAGCGAGTCTGAATAAAACCGATACTCCACGATTCGCTTTTCCGTCCCCTGGTGGGTTGGCAGAAGTATTAGCTTGAGGTGATCAAGAGCTATTGTGTCACTCTCGACGAGCGGAAGACGTACAGCATTGAAGTGGCTGCACCCGCGGGGAATGGGAGTGAGTCAAGACTCTCTTTTCGCACCAACCTCCAATCGATTCAATGTCAGGCTGGTAAGCTTGACGTCGCGGGTCCGAGTCCCGCCTGCCGCCCCATCCCTTTATTTCACTTGCACGGGCGCTTCCAACGCCGTTCTGGTCGGCGCACCATTCTTGGTCTCGATGGCCTTCGTTCGGGCTCACGACGCTCGTGACTCTCAATCTTGCGCCGCCGCTGTTTAATACTCGTACTTTGAGGGGCCCGTCTGAGCACTGTTTTTCACGTGCTCTAGAGGGCAGCGGCGTGTAGTTGTGAGAGACGACACTCTCGACAGACAGTTTTGCTCCTCCATCGCTTAGGATCCTAACCCTCAGAGGTAGTGGTGAGGACAACCCAGGATGATTGGATGAACGGGTATTGATTTTGAGGAAGTGTTTAGCCCGGAGATCACCCTGCAAATAGGCTGCCCCATCGGGACTGTGCTGGGTCGAAACATTCCCGCTGTCTCCGGTGATTTGATTCCAATATTGACCACCTGCTACTTGTTTGGTCGCGGTCGGACAGCATGGTTGGCACATTTGAATCGCCTCGCCTGTTGGATTTATCCGCTGCAGAATATTTTGACCAACCACAGTGTTTCCGGCGGCACTCCTGACCGTGATGCTGAAACTGAATGGGCTTCCGCTGGCCGTCATGGGTGTTCCGCTGATAACGCTAGTGGACGAATTAAGCGAAAGACCGGGAGGTAATACTCCTGAAATCACCGCCCAGTTCCTGTAGGGAGGGGTGCCCCCCCTGGCGCTCAACAGCAGCGAATAAACCGCGCCCACTGTCCCGATCGCCGACGGGGCTGTCGTAATCACCGGAACTCTTCCCGATACACCTGTTATCGAAAGCCAGCATGAGTTCGAGGGAACACCTCCAATGGTGACAATGAGCGGCCGGGCACCGCCGGAGACGATCGCTGGTACGTGGATATTCGCCTGACCGACTCCCACCAATCCGGGCACGAGCCCTAGAACGTCCA
>CATPCN010000655.1 GCA_955652855.1 uncultured Chthoniobacterales bacterium
CTCGGCGTCGGCTCGCACGTGCTTCGACCGCACCGGCCCGTCCTCCAACAGCGCGAGCAAAAATGCCTTGGCGTCGTCCAACTCGGACCGGTCATCGAGGGATTCCTGCGGGCGCATGACTTCGTCGGCTGTGATGGTGACCGGCGCGGCCTCCCATCGGATTCGTGACGTTTCGATGCCGGTTGGCGATCGGTAGGACTCCACGGTGAACGCGAATCCGGATTCATCCCTTCCGAGGTTGTTTTTCGCCGGTAGCATCAATCGACGATTTCGATCATCGGGGGCGCGCGCGACGATGAAGGCGGCGCGGGCGGCGGCCACAAACGCGAGCGAGCCGGTGATACGCAGCATGGCGTCGCTTGCGCCGCTTCCTTTGTTTAGATGCGACACCACCACAATCGCGATCCGGTACTTCGCGGCCAGCGCGGACAGCGGGGCGAGCAGCGCGCGCACATCCGCGGTGACGTGCGAATCCGTTGCCCCTAGGTATGCGGTGATTGGATCGATCGTCAGGAGCGCCACGTCGGGGCGTGTCGCGAGCAACGCGTCGAGATTGGCGATGTCGGTCTTGAGATTGAGCGACCGGTACACCTCGTTGCCATCCGCGTCGAATGCGTCGACGACGCCGTCGAGAACCTCGACCTTCGTTATGTCGGCACCGGCTGCCTCAAGTCGCGGTCGAATGGTATCGGCGACATCATCCTCGGCGGAAAGCATGAGTACGTCTCCCCGTTCGCAGGGGGCGCGATCGACCGGCCAATGGCCGCCGGTCGTGACGACGGCGGCGAGGGCAATTGTCACTTGGGATTTGCCGAGCCCCGGGTGCCCGGCGATCAGCGTGATCTTGCCGCGGGCGATGCGGCCCGGCCACAGCCACCGGACCGGCATGGCCTCGACATCAGCAATGCGACGCAGGACGACGTCGCCGGGCTCCCGCAAGACGGCCTCGCGATGTTCAGCGGACATAGTCGACCGCCTCCTGTGTTCGCTTTGCAACGATCGCCAGACGAGCGCGATCGGATGTCGCCAAACGCTCGTCTCGCAGGAACGCGTTGCTCACGACCAATAGGAACAGCGCATCAGCGGCAAGGCAGCGCAGTATGTCGGTCGCAGGAAATGGTCGGCGCTCGCGGGGTACATGGTGATCGATCGCACGCTCCGGATGGAGCGCGCCGAAGTCGAGACCGACTGCCGCCAGCACGTCCGAAGTTGAGCACCCCGCGAAGTCATGGACCAAGATGCGACCGTCGGCGAGTTCGCGGACCGACAGCGATGGCCGCCTATCCTGATGCGCGGGACACCGCGCAATCCAACAGCCGGTGCCGGCTGGCTTCACGCCATCGAGTCGGTCGAGCAGGGCGTCGGCAGTCATGCCGGTGCCTCCGCCCTGCGGGCGCGCTCGATACGCTCCGTGATCCAATGGTCGACCTCACTCGATACCCACGCAGAACAGCGCAAGCTCAATTTCAGTGGTGCCGGGAATTGACCCTTTGCCGCGAGGGAATAGATGCTCGTTCTGCCCAAACCAGTGCGACGCTTGACTTCGGGCAGACGAAGTAAGGTCGGAGGGGCTACGGTAGTGCAGGTTGAATCGGGCATGGCGGCCTCCGCGGGTTGATTGCGGCCACCATTGAATCGCAGCGGCTGATTCCGCCATCCGGGAAAACGTACGCGGCTATGTACCTTTTCGCCGCCCGCGAATCAAATCGCGCAGATTCGTTGGATGTTCGATATTGGCGTCTTTGAGGGCGACGCGCAGGAAATCCAATTCCTCGTTCTCGTATTCGGTAAAGTTCGATTGTGCCCCATGCCTGACGCGCTCATCTGCATCATCGCCGCGAGCTTCCCGAAATATGCGACGCAGTGCTGCAATAGTCGCCAGCAACGCCGGGCGTCCCTTGCGCCCAAGGCTTTGCTCGTCGCCATAGCGTTTCACGGCTTTAACTGTTGCGTCCGCGAGCGCTCCCAATGCAAATTCAACAACCGCTATCCCGTCAGGCAAATGTGCATCCGCGCTATGCGCGTCCTTCAGTTCCAGTGTGATCGCATCCTTCATCCAGGCATCGAGGGCGCAGACACTGTTCAGCAGCGCGAATGCCTCCTTCCCGATTGGGACAAGTCGCGCGCGGTAGTCAGCCGCGCGGGGCGCGTTGTCGAGCGCGCTGACCGCTGCAGCATAGCTGCCAAGAACCATCTCGACACGCGCTAACGCCCTTACCTGTCTTTTGTGTTCCGTCGCGTCGTCGAGCCCGAGCAGACTTGCAAGTTCCGTTCGCGCACTGTTGCCAAGGGTGTGTGCGCGAAAGAACGGTGTTGGCGATGCCTTTTCGCCAGTGGGAAGCCGCCTCGCCGTTCGCTTGACTCGGGGCATCCACACTCCTAAACGCGGCCCTATGAAGGATCGCCGTGCCGGCCGAGTAGGATTCCCGGTCTTCGCCCCGTCGGGCTAGGCGCGGCAGGTTCTATGCCGCCTTGCCAAACCGTCCGCGCAGCACCTTCTTGTCTTTCGCCTTGATCGCGTCGAGCAGGTCCGCAAACTGTTGCATCATCCGCGTGCGCTCGGGCAAGTATTGCGCGCGGTTGTACGCGGCGCGGACCTTGTTGCGCTCGACGTGCGCGAGTTGACGCTCGATGACATCGGGCGCGAATCCGATTTCGTTCAGGATCGTCGACGCCGTCGCTCGGAATCCGTGTCCGGTCGCGCGTGAGTGGTAGCCCATGCGATACAGCGCGTAGATGATCGTGTTCTCGCTCATCGCCTTGTTCGCGTTCGTCCGGTGCGGGAATACGAGGCGGCCGGCGCCGGTCAGCGTCTTGAGTTCGGCCAGGACCGCCAGTGTTTGCGTTGAAAGCGGCACGACGTGCGGCTCGCGCATCTTCATGCGTTCGGCCGGGATGCGCCATACTGCGGCGTCGAAATCGAATTCGGACCATTCGGCGGCGCGGAGTTCGCCGGTGCGCACGAACGTCAGCACGAGCAGGCGAATCGCAAGCTTCGTGATCGGTTCGCCGTTGTAGGCAGCGAGTTTGTCGAAAAAGTCGGGCAGGTCCTTCTCGCCGAGCGCGGCGTAGTTGAATCGCGTCGGCGACGTGAACGCGCCGCGCAGGTCCGCGACGGGGTCACGTTCACAGCGGCCGGTCGCCACGGCATAACGAAAGACCATGCCAGCGCGCTGCTGCACCCGCTCCCGCACTTCATGGGCGCCGCGGGTCTCGATCTTGCGCAATGCCGCCAACAGTTCCGGAGGACCCAGGTCCGCAACAGGACGATGCCCGATCTCCGGGAACAAGTTGAGTTCCAGCGAACGCCGCACCTTCGCCGCGTGGCCGGGTGTCCAGGCCGTGCGCTTCTTGTCGATCCATTCCTCGGCGACCGCCTGGAACGTGTTCGCGCGACGGTGCTCATCGCGCAGCCTGTCCGCCTTGCGCTCGGCAACCGGGTCAACGCGGTCGCGCAATTGCCGCTTCGCCGCCTCGCGGCGCTCGCGTGCCTCCACCAGTTTGACGGCAGGGTATACGCCGAGCGCGAGCAGCTTTTCCTTTCCCGCAAGCCGGTATTTGAGGCGCCAGTACCGCGCGCCGTCCGGCCTGACCAGTAGATACATCCCGGCCTCGTCGGCAAGCTTGTAGGGCTTCCTACGCGGTTTGGCGTTGCGTATCGCCGTGTCAGTAAGTGGCATCGTCGTTTCCCGGTGTCGCGCCAGTACCCCCAGCGCATACCCCGTACAGTACCCCCGTAAAGGGCAGGATGTAAA
>CATPCN010000656.1 GCA_955652855.1 uncultured Chthoniobacterales bacterium
TCCCACTTATTTCTACCACGATCGGCCCCGACGGAGCGGGGCCCTCCAATATGCCAGTTCTTAATTCAAGCCCCTCCGCTCTCCGCACCGGCGCGTCATTTCGTTCGATGATCGTCACTGCGCCGAAAAGATCGACAATCGCATCGGCGATCAGCTCCTTTCGCAAATCCATCGCGACAGTGAGCGTTTGTAAAACAAAATGATCGCCGTAGCGGTCGACGATCACACCGGGCAACCCGTCGCTCTCACTCCAGACCATGCGACAAAGTTTTGGATCGACATTGCGGCGCGCGCGATATTCCGTCGCTTGCGTGATCCGACGCTTAAAAAAATCAAGATCGAGATCTTGTTTGCGCCGCGAAAAGCGCCGCGCCACGATCTGCGACTTCGAATTATAGATCGCGCTCCCAATCAAATGATCGCGACCGTCCTTGAGGGAAATGACATCGCCATCAGATGGTTTGCCGAAAACCTTCAACACTTCGCTGGAGAAAACCCAATCGTGCCCGTGCAAAATTCGCGCGCGTGGTTTGACGACGATCCCGGCCATAAGCAACAATGCTAGATGCAATCCTCGCCGCAATCAGTTGTCGATCTTCCGGGAATAAAAAAATTGCGGAGCGGAAAGGTCCGCGAGGTTTTTGATCTTGGCGAAACGTTGCTCTTCGTTGTGACCGACCGCTTGTCCGCCTTCGATGTGATTCTGCCGGATCCGATTCCGCAGAAAGGTGCGGTCTTAAATCGCCTTTCCGCGTTTTGGTTCCGGCGCTTCAACAAGATCGATAATCATTTTGTCACTGCGAATTTCGACGAATTCCCTAAGGAGCTGCATGCGTTTCGCGATCAGCTTGCGGGCCGGTCGATGATTGTGAAAAAAACAAAACCACTGACAGTGGAATGTGTGGTTCGCGGTTATCTCGCCGGCTCGGGTTGGAAGGAATATCAAAAGTCGCAGAGCGTTTGTGGGGAAAAGCTGCCGCCAGGATTGAAACTCGCATCGCAATTACCTGAACCGATCTTTACCCCTTCAACGAAAGCGGATGAGGGCCACGACGAAAACATCGACATGAAAGAGTGCGCGCGAATTCTCGGCGAGGAGATGGCAAACCGCGTGAAAGATCTCAGCCTTCAAATTTATTCCGCCGGCCGCGATCACGCCGCGCAACGCGGCATCATCGTCGCGGACACGAAGTTTGAATTCGGAACGGCCGACGGGAAACTGCTTTTGATCGACGAATGTCTCACGCCGGATTCGTCGCGCTTCTGGCCGAGAGATCAATACGTCGTCGGCCAAAGCCCGCCGAGTTTCGACAAACAATTCGTGCGCGATTATCTTGAGACACTCGATTGGGATAAAACGCCGCCCGGCCCGAAATTACCAACCGACGTGATCGAAAAGACCTCAGCGAAATACGTCGAAGCGTTCGAAAGACTGACCGGCGAGAAATTAAGGTAGGGGCAGACAGGCTTCCAGCCTGTTGAGAGGAAACGCAGGCAAAGATGCCTGCGCGCCCCACAGCCAAGATGGCTATGCCCCGCCACTAACCAAGTAATTCGCTCACGAGCGATTTCTCTTCTTTCAGTTCGGCGACCGACTTGTCGATCTTGTCGCGGCTGAAATCGTTGATCGGAACTTTTTGAACGATCTCCCATTTGCCGCCGGCGACGCGAACGGGAAATGACGAGATCAAATCTTTCTCCACGCCGTAACTTTCATCCGAACAAACTGCGACGCTGTTCCAGTCGTTAGGCGCAGTGTCGTTCGTGAGCGAGCGTACCGTATCGACAACCGCATTCGCCGCCGATCCGGCGGAGGAAAGTCCGCGCGCTTTGATGATGGCGGCGCCGCGTTGTTGCACGGCAGGAATGAATGTCTCTTTGAGCCAATTTTCATCGCCGACGACTTCGTTCGCGGGCTTATTGTCGATCTTGGCGTTATAAAAATCCGGATATTGCGTGGCGGAATGATTTCCCCAAATCGTCATGTTCGTGACTTTCGTGATTTCAACACCGGCTTTGTGTGCGAGCTGGGCGCGCGCGCGGTTTTCGTCGAGCCGGGTCATGGCAAACCAGCGATCGCGCGGAATTTCTTTCGCGTTGTTCATCGCGATGAGGCAATTGGTGTTGCAAGGATTTCCAATGACGAGCACGCGCACATCGGCGGCCGCATTTTTTTCAATCGCCTGTCCTTGACCAATGAAAATCATGCCGTTGATGCCGAGCAAATCTTTGCGTTCCATTCCTGCTTTGCGCGGGATGCTGCCAACGAGCAGGGCCCAATTCACATCGCGAAATCCTTCGTCGAGATCGGCCGTGGGCGTGATGCTTTTCAAAAGCGGGAACGCGCAATCGTGCAATTCCATGACCACGCCTTCAAGCGCGCCGAGCGCGTTCGGGATCTCGATCAAATGCAGAACGATCGGTTGGTCCGCGCCGAACATCGCGCCGGAAGCGATGCGGAAGAGGAGCGAGTAACCAATCTGGCCGGCTGCGCCAGTGACCGCGATTTTAATCGGAGAAGTCATGATTCAATTAGCCACAATCTTCGCCGCTGTCATCCCGAGTCGCGTTAGACGGCGAGGGACCTCCCAAAACATAGGGAGACACGCAAGCGTTCGCTGGCTCTTAACCGTAGTGGGTGCGATAAATATGCGTAAGCGTGACGTGCTTACGTGAGATCCTTCGCATCCGCTCAGGATGACAACCGCCCCGTTTTTTCGAGCAGACTGCGAATTAATCGCATCCGGTGACGAACAACGCGACTCGAGCCGAGCTGCGCAACGCTCATCCGCATCCGCTGCGTCCAATTCAATGCCGACGCGGTGCCGGGCACATTGAAGCGATCTGTCCGAGCGAGCAGATCGGTGATCATGACAATCGCAATCCATGCTTCACTTCGAAAAAGCGCTTCCATGACCGCCGGATAAAAGTCTTTCTGAAAATGGAAAGGTTGATCCGTCCGCTGGATGCCGGAGAACTGCGCAATCTTTTCCAAATCGCCGCGCGATTGCTCGCTCGTCGCCGATGATTGTTCGAAGGCTTCGTGCCAGAGCGCGCGCAGCGGTTTGTGATCGTGCGTGGCGTAGGTCGCGACCGAAAGTCGTTCGTACTCGCTTCCCGAAGTGACGTGACCGCTAGGCATTTCCCATTGCGGAATCTTGAACCCGGGAATGCCTAACGAGCGCAAACTCGGCCGCATGTAATCGGGCACCGTACCAAGATCTTCGCCAACGACGCGGGTTGCCGCGCACTCGGCCAGGATAATGCGAAGATATTCTTCGCCCTCACGTTTGTTCGCATCGCACTTCTCCGGCGTCGAATCATCACGTGGCGCGAAATGCGGAGCCGCCCCGCCGGTGTGTGCGCGCATCTCGTCGTAGTTGAGTGAGAGAAATTCAGAGTTGCGATTTGGGCGCCAGGGGAAAGCGTAAATGCGATAGAACCCGAGCACATGATCGATGCGGAAGATGTGAAAATTGTGTTTCACGCCGCGGGTTCGATCGCGCCACCAATCGAAATTTCGGTCGCGCATCACCTCCCAGCGATAAAGCGGAATGCCCCAATTCTGTCCCCACTTTTGCGTGAACGCGTCGTCCTTAAAATACGGTTCCGGCGGCGCCCCGCCCGACCAGTCGAACGCGAATTCATCGGGCCGCGCAAAAACGTCGGCGCTGTAATAGCTGATCCCAAAAGGAATATCGCCCATGAGCGCAACGCCGCGCTCTTCGGCGTAAGTTTTGATCGCAGCCCATTGCGTGTGAGCGATCCATTGAATGTAACGAAAGAATTTTTCGCGCCCAGCGAACTCGGCGCGCTTTCGCGGCGATCGTCGATCTAACCACTCGCGCGCGGACTGCGCGGAACGATGTTCTTCGCGCCACGTGTCCCACGTTTCGCGGCCGCGATTTCTTTCCATGATCGCGCGAAAGAAAGCGTAGTCATCGAGCCACGATTTTTCCTTTGCGCAAAACTCGACAAACTCGCGCGCGTGATCCGGCTCGGCGGTTTCACGTTCGCAGAATCGCGCAAACGCGCGCTCCAGCAGCGCGCGCTTCAAACGTTTGGCGCGTTTATATTTCACCCGGCCTCTGCGCAGTCTCGTTAGATCGACATGCGCGATTGTTGCGTCGAAATCTTCAGCGGAAAGATCGACAGGCGAACCGGGCGCGAGATACAAGGTGGTCGGCTCGATCGCGCGCGAACTGATTGCGTTATAAGGACTGTGATCGCCCCCGGTCTCGTTGATCGGCAGGAGTTGTACAAGTTTGAAACCGATTTGCGCCGACCAATCGATGAACTGTCGCAGCGCCTCAACGTCGCCGACGCCAAGGTCATTCGCTGTCCGTAGCGCGAACAGCGGCGCCAGTACGCCAGTGATCTTTATTTCCGGTGACAAATTCATTTAGGTCCACAGATTACGCAGATTGTTTCGACTGCCCTTCCCTTAATCTGTGTTAATCTGCGAAATCTGCGGATGAATTAACCTCGCTGCACCTGCCAGTCTTCGACGAGCTCTGTCGGAATCTCTTTCAAAAATCGAGAGGGTCGCTGAAAGACATCGCCGTAACCCGCATTCAGGCGCAGTTGCGGAAAGGTCAGGTAAAGCTCATCGCGCGCACGCGTGATCGCGACATAAAACAAGCGCCGCTCTTCTTCGATCGCGTCGCGCGTTTCGAGCGAACGCGTGCTGGGAAACATTCCGTCGGTCAACCAGATGACAAAGACGGTGTGATATTCGAGACCTTTCGCCTGGTGAACTGAAGAAAGATTCACCGCTTCGTTGTCCGCCGTTTGGTTGGGCGCGGCTTCTGCATCGACATTGCTGATGAGCGCGAGCTGAGAAAGAAATTCGTGCACATTTTTAAATTGTCGCGCGAAAGCGGCGAGCTGATTCAGATCTTCGCGCCGCAGTTCATAATTAGTGAAGTTCACTTTCGCATAGTTGTCGTAAATCGCTTCCACGAGGGATGTGATCATTTCCGACGGAGGATTCGGCTGACCGCCGGGCGCGATTTCATCGAGCGTGTGCGCCAGTTGTTGCCACGATTTTTTTGTCTTCGCGGTCACATTCATGGAGAGGAGGCGTTCGCTCCACGAAGTGATTTCGCCGCGCTCGTTAAATGCGTTCTCCCATGCGCGCCACAGATTATCTGCGCTTCGATTACCGATGCCGGGCAACAGTTTCACCATTCGTTTGAATGCAACTTCGTCGCGCGGATTGGCGACGAAACGAATGAACGCGGCCACGTCTTTGATGTGCGCCTGTTCGAAAAATCGAATGCCGCTCGTGATTTGATAGGGAATACCGCGGCGTGACAACTCGAGCTGCAGCTCGATCGCGTGATAGTGCGCCCGGTACAAGACGGCGATGTCGCTCAGCTCGACGTTTTCGTCGCGCAATTCCAAAATCCGTTGCGCGACGAACTGCGCCTGCTCGCTGCCATCGTTCAGCCCGACCACGGCGGGCTTGACTGCATTGCTCGGGCGCGTCGCGCTCAGTTGTTTGCGGAACTGTTGCACATTCGCGGCGATGGCGGCGTTCGCGACTTCCAGGATTTCCGGCACGCTGCGATAATTCATCTCGATCTTAAAAACCTGCGCGTCCGGATAACGTTTCGGGAATTCGAGAATGTTTTGGAAATTTGCACCGCGCCACGAGTAGATCGACTGCGCGTCGTCGCCCACCACCATGACGTTGCGATGATCGCACGCCAGCGTGTCGATCAAATCGGCCTGGATCTTGTTCGTGTCCTGATATTCGTCCACGAGGATGAATTGAAATTGCCGCCGATAAAACGCGGCGATGTTTTCGTGCTGCCGTAACATCGACAATGTTTTTTCGAGCAGATCATCGAAGTCCATCGAGTTGATTGCCTTTTTCTTCCGCTCGTAACGCGCGTGCACGTCGCCGATTTGCTCGAGCAACGGGAGAAAATAGGGAAATTTTTCGGCGAGCAATTGATCGAGCGGTCGCTCAGTGTTAATCGTGAAGCTGAAAATTTCCGCGAGCACATCGCCTTTCGGGAACCGGATTTCTTTCGGATCGATCCCCGCATTCGCAACGACGGTGTTGATGAGATCTTTTTGATCTTCCCGATCCATGGTGGTGAATCCGCTCGAATAACCGAGCGCGCTTCCGTGCCGGCGCAGCATGCGGTTGCCGATGGAATGAAATGTGCCGCCCCAGAGCCCGCTCGCATCGACCGGCAATAAATTCGCGACGCGATCGAGCATCTGGCGCGCGGCTTTGTTCGTGAAAGTGAGCAGCAAAATATTTCGCGGATCGATTCCATTCTCGAGCAGGTAAGCGACGCGATAAGTGAGAGTGCGCGTTTTTCCACTGCCGGCGCCGGCGATCACGAGCAACGGTCCGGGCGACGCGGTCACGGCGGCGAGCTGCTGTTCATTCAGCTCCGCCGCGTAATCAATATGGACTGATGTCGATGTTGGCGCGCGCTGCAGCGTGTATTGGCGGGACATGAGCCGACTACGCTCCGGTCGCAGCTGCGTCTCTTCAACGGAAATCTGCGCGCGTTTAGAGCAAAAACATGCCGATGGCCGCACCGAACATTGTCAGCGTCGCGACGCCGACAACGATGCGCGAAAGCCAGGAACTGGGCTGGCCCTGCATGATTTTGCGATCGCACGCGACGACTAGAATGCCGACGAGGAGAAAGGGCGCGAGCAGGCCGTTGATCACCGCCGTCCAGAAGAGTGTTTTGATTGGATTGATGTTGAGAAAGTCCATGCAGACGCCGAGCACCATCGAAAAAATCAAGACGGCGTAAAACGGCCGCGCGCCGCGAAACGTTTCATCCAATCCTTCTTTCCACGAGAACGTTTCAGCGAACGCGTAAGCGGCCGACCCGGCGAGGGTGGGGATGGCGAGAAAGCCGACGCCGATGACACCGACGGTGTACAGAGTTGACGCGAGTACGCCCGCGAGCGGCCGAAGCGCTTCGGCGGCGTCGCGCGAAGTCTCGATCTTCATCACGCCATGCGAGTGCAATACGAGCGCCGTCGTTAAAATGATGAAGTACATGACGACGTTGGAAAAAAATGTACCCGTGCCGACATCGATCTTGCGGTCGATGATCTCGCGTTTGGTCGCGCCTTGTCGTTGCACAAGCATGCGGCGCCCCATCGCTTTCTCTTCTTCGACTTCTTGCGATGCCTGCCAGAAAAATAGATACGGACTGATCGTTGTTCCAAGAATCGCGACCAGACTTTCCCACGCAACATGATCCTTGGGCCACGAAGGAATAAAGGTGTCGTGCAGGACGGCGCCCCAGTTCGGTCGAACGATAAAAGCGGTGATGATGTAGGCGAAGAGAACGGCGGCCAACCATTTTAAAATGGTTGCGATCTGATGATAACGGAATCGAATCGTAACAAAGGTGATCACGATTCCGAAAATCACGACGTAATAATGCGAATTGATATTGGTGAGCATTTCGGCCGCGTCCGCCATTCCAGACAGATCGGCGCCGACATTAATTGTGTTCGCGGCCAGCAATGCAACCGCGCCGGCGAAGAGGAGCGAGCGCGGACCTTTTTTCCGAAGCGCAGTGCCGAGGCCCATGCCGGTAACCATTCCGATCCGCGCGCACATGAATTGCACGCATGCCATCAACGGCCAGGTGATAAACGCGGTCCAAAGCAGCGCGGTGCCGAGTTGTGCGCCGGCGATCGAGTAAGTCGCGATGCCGGAGGGATCGTCGTCCGCCGCACCGGTCACGACGCCCGGGCCGAGGACGGAAAAGAAACGCCGGACGAGATTTTTCTTTTTTTCAGGCATTCGATTCGACATTGCGTGAGATAACCGAATGACTTCGCATCAGCAATCGAAAGCGGCTTGCTCGATTCCATCTTGAACGGCGCGTTGTCGATCTTAAGAATCCTCGTCAATCACAGGAGACGGCACGCCGCTCGTCATCAACGCTTGGCGAGCCTGTCAAAATCGAAGAGATAGGCGATGAGGATTTGCTGGGCTGGTCGTGGCTTTTCCCACCTTACGCCTGGCATTTCACCGCGCGGGCCTTGGAACATACTACCGCCATTTTCTTTTACGGAACGATCTTGCGAGATTACTGCGAGAAGGATCACTCTCTCGGTTTTGAGTTGTTCAAGCGGATGAGCGCCGTCATGCTGCGAAGGTTGCAAGCCGCGCGTCAAAAATTGTTGAGCGCGCACCGGAACAATTAACGACCGGCCTTAGCGCCACTGAATTTTACTGGCATTGCTGGCCGCGCCGAAGATTGCCAGCGTAGCAATTCCGAGGAGGATGCGCGAAACGACCTTGAACCGGCGATTGTCGATCTTAAGTTGTGCCGATGGAAGAATCCGAAGTGCCACTCGAGCATTTGCACGAAGAAATTCATCATCACGCGGAACACGATGGCGCGTCCTGGATTTCGTGGGTGGCTTTGAGCACGGCGATTCTCGCTGTGCTGGCAGCGATCGCCGCTTTGCTTTCGGGCAGTCACGCGAATGAAGCAATGATGGACCAGATCAAGGCGTCCGATCAGTGGAGCTACTATCAAGCGAAGAGCATCAAGGCCGCCGTGCTCGATGCAAAAATTTCGCTGGCCGCTTCGCCCGCCGCGCAGGACCGCGAGAAAGCGGCGAGATATTCCGAGGAAGAATCAGAAATCAAAACGGAA
>CATPCN010000657.1 GCA_955652855.1 uncultured Chthoniobacterales bacterium
ATATTGATGCGCGAACGGGCGCTCTAACAATTCGCCGCGCCGCCGCAATAAACTCTTGCCGCGCTCGCCTTCCACCCGCCGCTTGTTAGCGTACACCGCCGCTTGCTGCTCCGCTTTGCCGTCCCACTTGCGCCGGGGTCGTTGAGGAATCGAAACGTAAGTCCGAACACTCTTGCTCATCTCCACCAAACCCGCGCCGCTGTGATAACCCTTGTCCGTCACCACTTCACACAACCCTTGTTCATACGTGAATACCGCCTGATGCGTCGCCTCATCGAATAATCGCCGCGTTCGCGAGATCGTGACGTGATCCGGGGTGGCTTCGGCCAGCCCGTAGTTCAGAAACCGGCGCAGGCTAAAACTGTCGGCCACGCGCCAAGCTATGCCGCGCTCGCTCGCGATCCCCTCAAAGAAGCCGATCAGCAGCAACCGGAAATAAACGCCCGGTGCCAGCGACGGCCGTCCCAGTCTCGTGTGATAGTACTCCCGGCAGCGCTCTTCGCAAAACGCGTCAAACCCGGCTTGGTTCAGCACTCGGTTCAACTGCTCGTAAAAGGGATGCCCCGGTGTTTCTGTTCGCTCGCTCGCATAAAACAATTCTTCCTGTTTCTGCCCCGCTTGCTTCGTGCCCATCGCCATGCCTGATTTTACGCCCAAACAATCCAATAGGGAAGTGTTTTTAGACACGGGCTGTTAGCCACCTTCGTCTGGTGCAAGCGGCAGATCACGATTGCACAAGAACGCTGTTCGGTAGCTGAGCAACGTCAACAATATGCAGAGGAACGCTTGCAGGATGCCCACGATGCATTGGCCATGGATTCACTACGCGTGAGTGATCGGCGAATTTCCTTAGCCCTCTGGGCTGGGCGGGATGTGACTCTACAGCTTCAAGGGTATTTGAACGCGGGTGTTGAAGCCGTCGCATGCAGCGAATACTTCGGTGCGGCGGGGGCGAACTCCAAGCAACTCCTGGTCATGGTCATGTACTCTGATGCGCGCGAGCCAGTTCCATTTGCCTTCAGGGAAGGTCAGAAGGTCCGAATTCCGTTGGCTGCGTGAGGGATGCCGGTTCCTGCTCAGCGGGGCGGCTAGCGTTTGCTGGACCCGAACTACTGCGTGCCCAAGACCCACTCTTGGGCCATCCCGCCAGTTCACGCGTGGGACCGGACAAACTTTACCCGCAGGCTCTGACGCCCGGGGAAGCCTTCGAGAAGATCACCTCGGATTGGGTCAAGTTCTACATGGAAGTAAATCCGAAGCACGTGAAATTCAAGAACTGACCAAAATCGCGCTATGCCAGGGATAGCGTCATTCGTGTCCACGCTATTCCAGCAATAGAGAGTCTGTACTTAGTAAACATCGCGTTTGCGCTTTGCCCGGGCTTCCGCGCACAGTCTTCGCTGCATTTCTATCTCGTCTCGCATCTGAGCGCAATTGGACTGGGCGAGTTCGAGAAGTTCGTCGGATCTGGGTGTGAGCACATACGTGGACGTTTCGCGGATCGGTGCGGAGCCGGGTGTGCGCGGACCGGCCACTATTGTCAGCCAGCCGATGTCCTGAAGCTCGCGCAGGGCGGCACTGATCGCGTTCGGCGATGAAAGGCCGCTGTACCGTCCGAGCGCCAAGTAACTGATTTTGATTCTTAGAGTTTGATTCTTCGGATCGCGTTCAGCAAGCTCCAGCAGTACGGGCACCAGTGCGCAAGCAGTAGGCGCCAGCCGGGACCATAGCCCTGAATGCACCAGTAGACCGATCTCGCTCTCGCGTCCGAACTGCAAAATCCGACGCTCTGGCTGCTGCAGGTTCGTCCCCGCGGGCAAATCGGGAACCTGGAAGCGCTCCGCGATCCAGCGCGCCGCCTCGCCCGGATTCGTCAGACCGAGAACTGACATCACGAAGTCGACCGGTCCGAGCGGACCTGCATCGCAGCCGAAGCACTTTACGGTGTTGTTGATCTTGCGAATCCCAACGGACGCCGTGCGGTCGCCGTTTTCATGTAGGTCTGGACGCCAGCAATGGATCATCCTGTTTGAGCCAAACCTCAGATCGAGGGCGCGTGCGACTTCACCGATCGAGATCTTCCGATTGATGAATTTCAGGTCAGGAACGCCCATGAAACTACGGATCGCGGCGCTTCCGCCGTTCCTGTTCCCGCTGATTCAAGTCCTCAAGTTTCGCTCGCCACTCGTCGGTTGCACATTCACACGCGACCAAAAGATCACCATCGATGCGGGTGCCCTTACCTTTGACTTCCCGGCATATCGGACACTTTTCAGCGACAACAGTGGTTTCTGGAGGATGTTGGTCTGCCTGGGTCACCGCCGGCCGATTCATCGCAGCATAGGCTTTGAGCTTGGACTTGACCATCCCGAGCGGATTTCTAGTCTTGGGATTCTGCAGGTGGGGCCGCACGAACGCCACAAAGTCAATTAGATCGATACCGCGAAGTTCCACGTGCTCGCTGATATAGCGCCATTCGTGCTCGCTCAGAAACCCGCCACGTTGCTCGACTAGGTACGCAAGCTCCGCCTTCGGACCATCAAAGCTGGGGGCAGCGGTTTTTTCATCATCATCAGAAACAAAAGAAACTCTGTTCGACTGCTGAGATCGACCTCGTTCGGTCGGCTGGTCTACAACTGGTGAACGTTTATCGTGCGCCCAAGACTTTCCTGTGATCTCTTTCTCCTCTGATGATGATTTCCCTCTGTTGTAGGGCGGCACGTGGCCAAGGGACTTGGCCGTTACGTAGCTAAGGGGGTTGGCCACTAGGTGGCCAAGGGGAGCCGACATCCTCCTTGCGAATTCCGCTTGAAGGGCGGGCCAGTTGATTTCATATTCCGTCGACTCATTACCGTGCTCCGCCTGATATCGAGCCTCGCCTGGAAGCGCTCGACGGCGAATCAGAATTCCACCCTCCGAGAGGGCCGTGTTCGCCTTCTTAATCGCCGATAAGCTCAGCCCTGCACCACCTCGAATCCACTGGTTCTGCTTGTAACTGAAGATGCCGTTTGTAATTTGGTCTAAGCTCGCACAGTCAACAGCTTTTCCATACGCCAGAGTGCGCTCGGCATAGAAGAGTAGCAAAAGGAATTGGGCGTGGCTAAATCGAGAGGGCCCCCAGCGGATCAATTCGGTTAACGCTTCAATGCGGGTCTTGAATCCGGACGGCGTGTACACCTCATTGCGACGTCCATCTGATCGCTCTGGCACATACCCTCAAGCGATCCGACCCTGCCCGCCTGCACGAGGGCCCGGCCTTATGCAGTTGCTCCGCCGATGGATTGGCAACGCCGTTCCGGAAGACGAAATGCCGGCCTCGATGAACGCGATCCTCAACCGTGCGATGGCACGATAAACAGCCGCCCGGCTAACATTCAGCTGTCGGCTGGTCTCGACCGCGGAGTACTCAGCCAGATGCAGAGCCACGGCCCTGTCGAACGTTGATAACCTACGGAGAATCCGTCTGATGTCCGTTCTGAGATCGACGTGATCGCCGGTTGTCCCGATCTCCAACACGCCTTGAAGTGATTTCCGTCCGAAACGCCGGGTCCGGCGTGAGCGCGCACTCCGTACCAGTGACGTGATCCTGTTGGCTACAACCCGTTCCACGAAGGTGCGAAGGGAAGCTCGTGCTGGGTCGAAGCGTGGGAGTGCGGTCCAAACGCCGATGAGCGCCTCTTGCACCAAGTCTTCGCGATCCCACAAGATCCCGCACCAGTGTGTCGCCCAACTTGCCGTTACCTGTCCCGCGCGACGAGCCAGGGAATATGCTTCCAGAAAGCGGTCCTGATTCGTTGAAATATTCAATTGCTCTTCGCGACCTGAAGCTTCTTGATTCATCCTTCCCCCTCTGGCCGAGGAGGAGTTCTTGAAGGTGGCGCCCAGCTAGGTGTTTCTTGAATCAAGAGGACGAAGCACCATGAGTTCGCCCAGATAGCTGACGCCACAAACAAGGACTTCCGCTTTGCGGCCAGTCTTTGTCGAGTGTTTCTATCACCAATGCACCGGCGGCAAGATCATGCCGGATGCTGAACCAGCAGCCTGAAAGGTAAGCCGTGCTTGATTTCGAGGGTTTCAATACTGCCGTTCCCGAGTAACGCGAAAAGATCGAAAAGCTCGACGATCTGACTCTTCAGTGCAAAATCCGAGTGCTCCGATTCCGGCCGTGGTCCATTGTCGGCACCGAGTTTGATGTCTCGAATAATTCTCGGGCCCGGGTGTAAAACTGGTTCGCCATCGAGGACAGTTAGACCCTCGATTCGACCGAAATTGAGTTCCTGCATCATCTCCACTAGACGCTTTCGCGCCGGGGATAAAGCTGACTTCGTCAGAGCGTGAGTCATAGGTTCCTCCAGGTTTTGTGGGGAGTCGCCAGCGCGGAGGCAGAGTGGAAATGGTTGTCGAACGGTGTTGCGTTGCACGCGAGTCTCATCGCCGGTAAACGCCCTCTGTGCCGAAAGCAACTCGGCAGGTTTCAATCTTATGGCACGCTGTTAAAGGGACATAAAATGAGCCGCCGCTTTCGCTCGAAATCTGAATTAAGAAGCCATGTTCAACGAATCCTCAAGTCGCCTATTCCGGACGAGGTGTGGCGCTACGCCGACGACGAAAACATGGTAAGCGAAGTTCTGCAGGGAGAAAACACAACAGAATGGATCGCAGAAAAGCTGCGGAGATTGATTAACCTTGGACAACCACAAGTAGCAGAGAAATTTATAACGGCCGAGCGCAGACAGCGGCGCGGAAAGACATCCTACAACCGCCAGGAGGCGATTTCTGAAGCGCTCGCCGCGATTGCGCGTCAAAGCGAGGAGGTGCGGTCGTTCCGCCGTAAGTTTCTTAATGACCAACTCATACAGTTTGAAGAAGTTGAACGATGGATCAAAGAGAGAACGCGACAGGACGAGACCTACCCTCACGCCCTGCTCGTACGACTCAAGCACGGCTTCACATTGGACTATTGCGACGGCTGGCAACTTGATCCGCCCATTTCCTCAGTTGGAAGCGATGAGATAGAAGGCCTGGCACCGGTCGATTGTGTGGAATACGGAAGGCCGGGGAGCACATGGGTGCATCGCATTCCCATCGGGCGCGATGGCACGCTCAGATTCGTCTTTCAACTAACCATGGGCCTGGTAAATAGGTTCTGTTGGCAAGGGGCCCAAGCAACAGTATTCTTGCTCACCGACACGACACCCCTGGTGGCAATCGAAAGCGTCGAGCTTCGTAGACCGCCCGCGACAATATTACCGTGGGGAGGAGGATTGTTGGCCCTAGCCTGCCTCTCGCGCATCACACTCACGATCGACCCTATGATGACACCTCGGGAGGTAGGAGAGAGATATGCCAAGCTCCGAGGAACTTTGATCGCTAGGAAGCCCCGAACCCAGAGTGAGAAGCACCTGCAGCTTGCAGTTTTTGCGGTCGAACGCGCAGTTCTGGACAAAGAGGCCATGAGCGAATGGGGGCGGAAGTTCCCAGACTGGAAGTATGGTCGCGTGTCAATATTTGCGCGGGATGCGCGAGCGGCACGAGAAAGACTACTCCACAATCATCCAGTTGACCTTTTGAGGAAGCCGTTGAATCGAGCTTGAACTCTTGGCCGCGGCCTTTCGTGATTGACGCCATGGGAGCCTTAACATTCTTCTGGTCGGCCCGGACACTCTCACAGCGCTTGACGTATATAGTAGACAGAAATCCACCAGACAGCGCGTGACCGCCAAGCGGACCTCGTTGTGGGTGTCGCACCGACACGACCATGCGAAACCGCTCGAACCTTCAATCCAATTCCAATCCGGTGCCGCCTTGTGCGGCGATACCCGCCAGAGATGGAAAATTTGGGTCGGCCATGAATCCTCGGGCGAGGATGACAGTCGAGGAGATCGCGCGTCG
>CATPCN010000658.1 GCA_955652855.1 uncultured Chthoniobacterales bacterium
AAGAACCGCTCCGCCGTTGCCCACGAGCATGATGTCTCCGGATTTCGGCGGTGCGGTAAACTCCGTCGCGACGTGGAACCCGGCGCCCGCAATAATTTTTGGGAACTCAATCATGCGGCGAATCGTGGAGAACCCGTGATCGGAGACGACAAAGACGTCGGTCGTCGCGCGCACGTGTTGTCGGTCTAACGCGGCGAGAGCGAGCGCCAAATTTTCATCAGAGGATTTGATGGCGGCCAGCGCCGCTTCCGCGCCGGGCGCAGTGGCATGCAGTGATGCGTCCGGTTCGCTCAACCAGAGAAGCGAGAAAGTCGGAACGCCGTCCTTCCAAAGAAAATCGGTCAGCGCCTTTGTCGTCCAAGCATCGCTTTGCGCGTATTTCGGCGCATTCGGAAAGGGACCCAGAATTTTAGCGATCGAGGCGGCTGAATCCGGTGGGAGCGATTCGCCGGCAAAGAGCGTGACGCAATCCTTGCCGCGAGCTGGATCGATATGTCGATCTAACAAAAGGCCGACCGTTTTCGCGGTCGCAATTGCGCTGCGTCCACCAGCCGCCTGGACGAGCTCCGCGATCGTCGGAACGGAAATATATTTTCCGCCGGACAACTCATCGCCTTTCCGGACGACAACAGGAACCTCAACGTCGATTGATTTCTTCGCATCAATTTCCGGTCGGTAAACGTGATTCGCGAGCAGTCCGCTGTGGCCGGGATAAGAACCGGTGACCAGCGCAGTCCCGTTGACGTTCGTCGCGCTGGGGAAAACCGCATGGTTATTTCGAAACGTTACGCCGTCGTGCGCAAGCTTCGCGAGTGCCGGTGTATTTTTTTCTGAGACGAAGTCCGGGCGCATGCCGTCGCAAACGATCACGACGACGTGCTCAGCCTTTCCGCGATTATCTGCGAAACTCGGGTCGGGAATTACAACGCCGCCGACAAGCGCGAGAAGAAAAGCGAAGGGCTTGAAATGTCGATCCAACTTCAGCTCGCTTCGCCGGAAACTGCTTCCGGTTTCGGACCAGCTTTGTCGTTCAACGCTTGCGTGAACTCCTGCAAACTCGAAACGATCTGCGGCGCTTTTGCTAAAACCGTGCTCGCCAATTTTTCGGAATAATCAGGCCGGCGCTGCGACATTTCGGAAAGCGCCATCATGACGGCGAGCGCGTTGTTAATCGAGTGTTTGATCTCGCTGAACTTGCTCTGCAATTGCACAAGTTCTTCGCGTGAAATGGTGATGTCGTCGTCGCTCATGATCGGTCTATTTCTGTGGAGAAAAGCAGGAGTTGTGCTTGACTGAAAGGTTCGACATTTGTCGTCCCGATGCCTGCGGAAGTTATCCAGATCAGTGGTGCGCGCCAGCACAATCTCAAGAATCTCCACGTGGAAATTCCACGGGAGAAGCTCGTTGTGATCACGGGGCTGAGCGGCTCGGGGAAATCGTCGCTCGCCTTCGATACGCTCTACGCGGAAGGGCAACGCCGCTACGTCGAGAGCCTTTCCGCTTATGCCCGGCAATTTCTCGATCAAATGGAAAAGCCGGACGTGGATTTTATCGAGGGCCTTTCGCCCGCGATTGCAATCGAGCAGCGCAGCGCGGGCGCGAACCCAAGATCGACAATCGCGACCACCACCGAAATTTATGATTATCTGCGCGTGCTCTTTTCCGCGATCGGCCAACCGCACGATCCGCTCACCGGCCGGCCGATTCATCGACAAACGCCGCAGCAAATTGTCGATCAAATTCTGGCTTATGAACCGGAAACGAAAATCATTTTGCTCTCGCCGCTCGTGCAAAATCAGGTCGGTGAATTTCGCGATGTGATCGAGAAAGCGAAACGCGAAGGGTTCGTGCGTTTGCGATTGGACGGCGAAATCATCGAGCTCGGAAGACCGGAGCCGATCCGATTGAAAAAATCGGCGCGACACACGATCGAAGCAGTGGTCGATCGACTTGTCATCCGCGAAGGTCTGCGCGCCCGGCTCACTGATTCCATCGAGACGGCGCTGAAGTGGGGCGGCAACCGGATCGTTGTCCTGCGTGCGCCGTCGAAAAATTCCGAAGCGTGGGAAGAAATTCGTTACTCGACCGATTACGGAAATGCAGAGAGCAACTTTTCGTTAGGCGAACTGACGCCGAAACATTTTTCATTTAACAGTCATCTCGGCGCTTGTCCGGCTTGTCACGGGCTCGGCACGCAATTGGTTTGCGATGCGGAGTTGATGATTTCCGATCCGGAAAAGACGCTCGCCGAAGGCGCGATCACGCCGTGGCGTCGCGGCACGAAACGGATGCAGGCTTATTATCGGAATCTGCAAGGCGCTCTCGTGAAGCACTTCGGCTTGACCGAAAACATGCCGTTTGCCGAGCTGCCGGAGGAATTCAAAAAGGCGCTTTATTTCGGCACGGGCGATCAAGCGATCGAGATGAATTTTGGAAGCAACGGCAGGAACAAAATCGAGAAACCGTTCGAAGGTTTGATTCCACAACTGCAGCGGCTCTACGAGGAAACCGAAAGTGAATTCACGCGCAATCGCATCCGCGCATTCATGAATCGGGTTCCGTGTCAGGTTTGCAACGGCGCGCGTTTGAAGCCGGAGATTCTCGCGGTGACGATCAAAGACTCGAACGGGCGCGAGTTAAACATTCACGAGTTCAGCGAACTGACGACTGCGGCCGCCGCAGATTACATTAAACATCTCGATCTTACGGCGCAGCAACGCACGATCGCGACTGAAGTCATTCACGAAATCGAATCGCGGCTGCAATTTCTGAACGAGGTCGGCCTCGATTATCTCACGCTCAATCGCGAGAGCGGCACGCTTTCCGGCGGTGAAGCGCAGCGCATTCGGCTCGCGACTCAGATTGGATCGGGACTCGCCGGTGTTCTTTATGTTCTCGATGAGCCGAGCATCGGACTGCATCAACGCGACAACGCGCGGCTTCTCGGAACGCTGCGCCGTCTGCGCGATCTCGGCAATTCCGTCATCGTGGTCGAGCACGACGAAGAAACAATCCGCGCCGCTGACCATATTCTCGATCTTGGCCCGGGAGCGGGGCCGCGCGGCGGCGAGATCGTTGCGCAAGGAACGGTCGCGGAAGTTTTGCGCGCGAAAAATTCGCTGACCGCCGATTATCTCGCGGGCCGAATGCGGATCGCCATTCCGAAACATCGATCCAAGCCAAGATCGATCCAAAATCAAAAATCAAACATTCAAAATGGTGACGGCGACGGCTGGCTCACGATTTCGGGCGCGACGGAAAATAATTTAAAGAATGTCGATGTTTCGTTTCCGCTGGGTTGCTTCACCTGCGTAACTGGCGTTTCGGGCAGCGGAAAATCGACATTGGTGGACGACACGCTGCGGCGTGCGCTCTTCCGGCATTTTTACAATTCGAAGGAAAAACCGGGCGCATATCGGTCCCTGCACGGACTGGAGCAGCTCGATAAAGCGATCGTGATCGATCAAAGCGCGATTGGACGAACGCCGCGCTCAAATCCGGTCACGTACACCGTCGCGTTTACGCCGATCCGCGAATTATTCGCGCAACTTCCGATGGCGCGCGTGCGCGGTTAC